>NZ_JBVIMH010000020.1:99212-142773 GCF_055579945.1 Kitasatospora sp. NPDC032150
GCGGCTAAGGTGGAAACCCTAGTCTTTCCAACTTGCGCGTGAGGGTCGGCTTCTCGCCCACATCTCAAACTCCTTCTCCCTTTCCCAGAGGGGACCCCCTTCCCCCCGGGGCCGAAGTCGTTTTCGGAGTGCCGCCGCGACGCCCCGGCGACGACCGGTCCGGCCCCCGGCCGGGGCCGGGGCCGGGGAGGGAGCGGACCGAAGGCGCGTCAGAGCCGGACGCCGTGGCTGACCAGGTAGCCCACCGGGTTGATGTCGGAGCCGTAGCCGGGGCCGGTGCGGACCTCGAAGTGCAGGTGCGGACCGGTGACGTTGCCGGTGGCGCCGGAGCGGCCGATCTGCTGGCCGGCGCCCACGGACTGGCCGACCCGGACGGCGATCGCCGAGAGGTGGGCGTACTCGGAGTACCGGCCGTCGGTGTGCCTGATGACGACCTGGTTGCCGTACGAGCCGCCCCAGCCGGCGGTGACCACGGTGCCACTGGTGACCGCCTTCACCGGGGTACCGGTGGAGACCAGGAAGTCCACGCCGGTGTGGTAGCCGCTGGCCCACGCGGACCCGGCCGCGTGGTACGGGGTGCCGAGGCGGGGGTTGGCCACCGGAGCGGTGTAGGCCGGGGCCGCCTGGGCGGCGACCGTGGTGGCGGGCAGCGCCACGGCGGTGCCGGCCGCGGCGGCGACGAGCGCGCGGCGGGCGAATCGGGGCAGCCGGGAACAGCGGGCGTCCTGCGCGGACATGGGGGAGTCCTCTCCGACGCCTGCGAGGTGAGCTGTCGGGTTCGGACCGGGAGTAGCCCGGCCGCCTGGAAGCGGCTTCACCCCTGGCCGGCCCGGATCTCCGGGCGCGGCGACCTGCCTTCGGTTCCCCCGCTCCTGCCGTGCACTGCGTGAAGTGCGACCCCCGGGCGGCGGCAGGACTCGGCGTTCCACCCGGCGGACCGACCCGGACGGTGACCGGGATGGCTGAAGAAAAGCCGATCCGACGTACACGGAGCAAGCTCGTCCCATCCGGACATAAGGGACACATAAAGGCACACGGATCCGAAGTCACTCTCCGGCCGGGGTGGACTGCCCTGCGCAGTCGGGACGGTCACGACCGGCAGGACGAATCCGTACAGAACGTTATGAATCGCACGCCCTGTGGCGAACCGAGCACCCTCCGGCATGGACGGGAGAATCTCCGGTGAGCTGCGTCACCCCATCCGCACTCGGCGTAACTGACGGTCCGTTTCCCGCCGGGGCCCGAGGCCGATACCCTCGCTCGCATCTGCCTTAACGATCATCTATTCGAGCTAGGAGCCAGCCCGTGCGCCCGCAGGACCGTATGGCCGTCATCCAGCGCAGCGTGGTCCGCGAAATGGCGCAGTTCGGCGTGGAGTTCACGGTGGACGACGAAGTGGTCCGCGGTCCGGGGACCACGGCGGTGGCCGTCCGCGAGCACCCTGGCGACGGCGGCAGCGGCCATGTGGACCTCGGCTTCGTCCTCGACCTCGGGCGTGCGGACGCCCCCGTGGTCTGGGACTGCGCGGCGGGACTCGGCAAGACCGAGGAGGAGAAGCTCGACAACGCCGTGAAGATGTGGGCCACCACCACCGCCTCCACCGTGGTGGAGCTGCTGGAACACCGGGGCGAGCACGGCGACCACTACCAGCCCGCCGAACTGGCCGAGTGGCACGCCATCCAGGGCCCGGCGGCCGTCTTCGGCTTCGGCAACGAGCGCCTGGCCGACTGGCTGGCCGACCACCAGCCGCTGACCGCCATCGCCGACGCGCTCCGGCCCGAGCTCACCACCGGGCGGCTGACCGGAGTGAAGCTCTTCCTCGGCGGGCGGTCCGGCGACGACATCGCCGAGGTCCGGGTGAACGGCGAGGTCTCGGAGGCCGCCTCGGCCGCACTGCACGCACTGGACTGGCCGCGCGGTGAACGCTTCTGCTGGGCACGGCTGTTCATCCTGCTGGTCCCCGAGGGCGGCCTGCACCCCGAACCCGTACGCCCCGCCCCGGCGCCGGTACCGGTCGTGCTGCCGGTGGCCCGGCCCGGCCTGCTGGCCCGGGTCAGGCACGTGCTACGGTCCGCCCGACGGTAGGTCAGCCGGAGAAGGACTTCAGGCTGTTGGCCACCGAGGTGAGGAAGTTCTTGATCGGCTCCGCCGCCGTGGACGCACTGAGCATGAAGCCGAACAGGGCCGAGATGATGGCGTGACTGGTCTTCAGCTGCTTGTTGCGGATGAAGATGAAGACGAGGGCACCGAACAGCACCAGTGCGGAGACGGAGAGCACCACCCGGACTCACTTCCTTACTTCGTTGCGGGGTTTCACCCGGAAACCCCGTGGCGACGCCGGAGCCCGGCCTGTCTGGCGGGGCACAGGCCGTGCGGCGCCGACAGAGAGCCGCATGCAACGCCCCCCATCCCCCGACCACCGGTACCGACCAGTCCCACCCACCGACTCAGTGTGGTCGTTCGTGCCGACTGCGTAAAGGCGTAGCCGGAAGCCCGGCCGGAAGTTCCTGGCATGTGAGACGAATTTCCGCCGACCGAGACGATAGCCCAAGGTCGCTGACGAGCTGTCGGCAGGGGCTCGTCCACCGGCCCGGTCAGCGGTGACCGGGCATCGGGGCCCGTCCGACGGCACCGTGCGGACGCCCCGCCAGGATTGGCCGAAGATCGGCCGCCGGACTTGACACACCTGTCCGATGGTCGAACCAACCGTCGCCGTCGGGCTCCGCCCGGCCGGCCCGGCGCCTCACCCGCGCCACAGCAGCAGCACCGCCCGGTCGTCGTTGACGTCCTTGGCCACCGTCTCGATCAGCCGGACCGCCGCGCCCCGGCTGCCGCTCTGCAACAGTGCCCCGGCGACCAGTCGATCGGCCTCCCCCATCAACCGGTCCATGCCCTCGGAGAGATCGCGCCCCGGCACCTCGACCATACCGTCGGTGCAGAGCATCAGAAGGTCGCCCCGGTTCAACCGGCCCTGCACGCCCTCGAACTTGGCACCATCGTAGATCCCCAGCAGCGGGCCCTCGGCCGCCTCCTTGACCTCCCAGCGGCCGGCCCCCGACAGCCGCTGCATCCCGGGCAGATGCCCCGCCGACAGCAGTTCGTACTCGCCGGTGTCCAGGTCCAGCACCAGGTGGACGGCGGTGGCGAAGCCCTCCTCCCAGTCCTGCCGCAGCAGATAGCCGTTGGCGGCCGGCAGGAACTCGTGGGCGGGCAGCGAGCCGAGCAGGCCACCGAAGGCGCCGGACAGCAGCAGGGCGCGCGAGCCGGCGTCCATGCCCTTCCCGGAGACGTCCGCCAGGACGCACTCCAGCATCCGCCGCCCCGGTCCGGTCCTGGCGGCCACCACGAAGTCGCCCGAGAAGGACTGGCCGCCGGCCGGCCGCAGCGCCATGTCCGCGTACCAGCCCTCGGGCAGTTTCGGGACCTGGCTCTGCACCCGCAGCCGTTCGCGCAGGTCGAACAGCATGGTGCCGCCGCCGCGCCAGGGTACGCCGACCCGGCTGCGGAACTGCGCCAGCAGCAGTCCGGCCACCCCGACCGCGCCGACCACCAGGGCGGCACCCGGGGTGACGCCGAAGACATAGCTCTCGGGGTGCTCGCTGGCCACCCGCTCGCCGGTGTGGATCACGGACTCGGTGGACAGGCCCAGGGCGGCCGCCGCGTACAGCAGCACCAGGGTGCCCGGCCGCAGTAACAGGGCGCCGGCCAGGATCGGCAGGACCAGGGCGGTGGGCGGCACCCAGGCGGGGAACCAGACGTTGAGCAGCACCAGCAGCGGGATCGCCGCCAGGAAGGCGGCGAAGGCGAGCCAGTCGGAGGCGTCACCGCGGAAGTAGTCCACCCCGGTTCGGCGCAGCGTTCGGCGGGCCCGGTACAGCCTGGTGCGCAGCCGGGCCGTCCAGGGGTCCGCGGCCGCCGTCGCGGTGGGCCCCTTCGCAGTCGTCTGGGGCGGTGCGCCCGGCGTGCTGCCAGCCATGGGCTCCGACCTTATCCACCGGTGCGGGGCGACGTCGATGGGCTTGCCGTGTCGGGCGGGTTGTGCCGGGCTTCCCCGGCACCTTTCGGCCGCCGGGCGGAGCGCCCATCTTCCGGCCACTGCACGGCAGTTGAGGATATGGCGAAAAATCGGTCGCGCCCGATCAAAACGGATGATAGCTGTGGGAGGTATGACTCCGGACCTTGCCACTGATTCCACTCATTCCCCATATAACGCACCGGAAGTCCGCACCCTGACCCCCGCCGAGTGGGACGCCTGGTACCGGGCGGCGGAGGTCGCATTCGGTGGCAGCGAGGAGCCGGTCGAGGCCCGGCAGCTCTGGCGGGACCTCACCGAGACCGGCCGCTCGCAGGGCGTCTGGGAGGGGACGACCCCGGTGGCCGCCTCGAGTGCGTACAGCTTCCGGATGGCCGTACCGGGCGGCGCGGTGGTCCCGGTCGCCGGGGTGACCCTGGTCGGAGTGCTGCCGACGCACCGCCGGCGCGGCCTGCTGACCGCGATGATGCGCCGCCAGCTGGACGAGGTCCGCGCCCGCGGCGAGGCCCTGGCCGTACTCACCGCCTCCGAACCGGCCATCTACGGCCGCTTCGGCTACGGCCTCGGCACCCTCCACCTCGCCCTGGAGATCGAGAGCCGCCGGGTGACCCTTCCCCCGCTGCCGGCGGACGGCGTCCGGCTGCGGCTGGCCGACCCGGCGCTCAGCAGCCCGGCCTGCGAGGAGCTGTACGCCTCCCTCGTACCGCTGCGCCCGGGAATGCTGGAGCGCCGCCCGAACTGGGACCGTCTGCCGCTGCTCGACCCGCCCGCGACGCGCGGCAACGCCTCGCCGCTCCAGGCGGTGCTGGCCGAGGACGCACGAAGCGGCCGGCTGCTCGGCTACGCCCGGTACCAGGTCAGGCCCGAGCCGGTCAGCCAACCGGCGGCCGGGACGGTGCTGGTGCGCGACGTCGAGGCGCTGACACCGCAGGTGTACGCCAGGCTCTGGTCGTATCTGCTGGAGATCGACCTGACCGACAGGGTCACGGCCGGCAACCGCCCGGTGGACGACCCGCTGCTGCACCTGGTCTCGGACACCCGCCGGCTGCACCCCGTGCTGGAGGACATGCTCTACGTCCGGCTGGTGGAGGTCGGCGAGGCGCTCCGGCTGCGTGAGTACGCGTCGCCGGTCGCGCTGGTACTGGACGTCACGGACGAGTTCTGCCCGTGGAACACCGGGCGCTGGAAGCTCCAGGCCGACGGGCCGGGCAAGGCGGCGAGCTGCGTGCCGACCACGGAGCCGGCCGATCTGGCGCTGTCGGTGCGCGAGCTGGGCTCCGCGTACCTCGGCGGGCTGACGCTGGCGGCACTCGGCGCGGCCGGGCGGGTCACCGAACTGCGCGAGGGTGCGCTGGAGGAGGCCTCCCGGGCGTTCGCCTCCCAGGTCGCGCCCTGGCTGCCGCACGGGTTCTGAGCACCTGTACGGCAGCCCGCGCCGGGAAGGGGATCAGCCCTGCGGGTGGTGGGCCGGGATCGGGGGGAGCTCGCCGGTGGTCTCGTACTCGCTCAGCATGGCGATCCGGCGGGTGTGGCGCGGCTCGCCGCTGTACGGGGTGTTGAGGAAGACCTCGACGAAGCGGGTCGACTCCTCCGGGGTGTGCATCCGGCCGCCGATGCTGATCACGTTGGCGTTGTTGTGCTCACGGCCGAGCGAGGCGGTCTGCTCGCTCCAGGCGAGCGCGGCCCGCACGCCCTTCACCTTGTTGGCGGCGATCGCCTCGCCGTTGCCCGAGCCGCCGATCACGATGCCCAGCGCCTCGGGGTCGGCGGCGGTGCGCTCGGCGGCGCGCAGGCAGAACGGCGGGTAGTCGTCCTCGGCGTCGTAGATGTGCGGACCGCAGTCGATCGGCTCGTGGCCGTTGTCCTTCAGCCACTGGACTAGGTGGTTCTTGAGGTCGTATCCGGCATGGTCGGAACCCAGGTACACGCGCATGCGTATGAGTGTGGCATGCGACCCGCCGGGTACCGCCGCAGGGGCGCGCACGAGCGCCTCGGGCGTCGCGGCCGACCGGTGCGTCATGGGGAACGTGCCGCGCGCCGGGGCGCGGGGCCCGCGCGGCCTGCCCGCTCGGGCAGGAGTCACACGGCTCCCCGCGCCCCGGGAACGAGGCTCAGCCGCGGCGCCGCAGGAGCTTCCAGGTCAGGGGGAGGGCGCCCATGGCGAGCAGGACCTTGAGCGCGTCGCCGATCAGGTAGGGGTAGAGGCCGAGGTCGGCGGCCTTGGCGAGCGAGACGTGCAGCGAGGCCGCCAGGTACGGGACGCCGACCGCGTAGATGGCGAGGTTGCCGAGCACCATCGCCATCGCGGTGCGCGGCGCGCTGCGGTCCGCCCCGCGCCGGGCGAACGCCCCGGTGAGGGCGGCGGCGAGGACGAAGCCGATGGCGTAGCCGAGGCTCGGCATCGCGAAGCCCGAGGAGCCCTCGGCGAACCACGGCATCCCGGCCATGCCCGCCAGCAGGTACAGGGCGAGCGAGGCGGCACCCCGGCGGGCGCCGAGGGCGGTGCCGACCAGCAGCACGGCGAAGGTCTGCCCGGTGACCGGGACGGGCGAGCCGGGGACCGGCACCGAGAACTGGGCCGCGAGGCCGGTCAGCGCGGCGCCGCCGACGACCAGAGCCAGCTCGCGCGCCTGGCCGCCGAGCCGGGTGGCCGCTCGCGGAAGGTGGTCGGCGAGCACCGTGGCGGGGGCGGGCGTGACGGCAGTGGCCATGGCGGGTCTCCAGTTCTGACGCGACCTGGTCGCATCGACGCGGCGTGGTCGTTCGTTGACGCTCGGGAACAGTTGTGAACCTATGTGCAACGTCGTGTCCACGGCGCGTCGGCCTCTGACAAGTGTTCGGCCCGCACCTTGTCGGATTCCGTCTTATCAGGACACCAAGACGCTATTTAGGTAGATAGACGATCACTTTCAGTCACTCTAATGTCCGAAATCCGGTCCTCCGGTCGGATTTCTTGGCATGACCATCTGGCGTACCGAATAGTGGACTGACTGCTCCGACATCCGTAACAGTCTGGATCCGCCTCTATGCCGACCCCCACCACCCAGCCGCTGCTGGAGTCCAACGAGCCGGCGTCCAACGCCGGCTCGGGCTCTGAGAACCAGCAGCTCTCCCACGGTCTCAAGCAGCGCCATCTGTCGATGATCGCGCTCGGCGGCGTGATCGGCGCCGGGCTGTTCGTCGGCTCCGGCGCCGGTATCGCCGCCGCCGGTCCGTCCATCGTGCTGGCCTTCGCCGCCTCCGGCCTGCTGGTCATGCTGGTCATGCGGATGCTCGGCGAGATGTCCGCGGCCCGTCCGGCCAGCGGCTCGTTCTCCGTGCACGCCGAGCGGGAGATCGGCCCCTGGGCCGGTCTGACCGTCGGATGGATGTTCTGGACGCTGCTCTGCGTCGGCGTGGGCGCCGAGGCGATCGGTGCCTCGCACGTGATGAACGGCTGGTTCCCGAGCGTGCCGCTCTGGGTCTGGGTCGCCGTCTTCATGGGCTTCTTCTGCGCCACCAACCTGGCGGCCGTGAAGAACTTCGGTGAGTTCGAGTTCTGGTTCGCCGCCGTCAAGATCGCTGCAATCGCCGCCTTCCTGGTGATCGGCGTGCTGGCCATCCTCGGCCTGCTGCCCGGCACCTCCTCCCCCGGTACCGCCAACCTCACCGGTCACGGCGGCTTCTTCCCCCACGGTTCCACCGGCCTGATCACCGGCCTGCTCGCCTCGGTCTTCGCCTACGGCGGCCTGGAGACGGTGACCATCGCGGCCGCCGAGTCCACGGACCCCCGGCGCAGCGTCGCCTCGGCGGTGCGCACCGCGATGTGGCGGATCGCCCTGTTCTACGTCGGCTCGATGGCCGTGATCGTCACCCTGGTGCCGTGGAACGACGCGAGCGTGACCAAGGACGGCCCGTACGTCGCAGTGCTGGACAACCTGGGCATCCCCGGCGCCGGCCAGCTGATGAACGTCGTGGTGCTGATCGCGCTGCTGTCGGCGATGAACGCCAACATCTACGGCTCCTCCCGGATGGCGTACTCGCTGGTCCAGCGCGGCCAGGGCCCCAAGGCGCTGGCCCGGGTGACCGGCGGGGTGCCGCGGCTGGCCGTGCTGGCCTCCTCGGCCTTCGGCTTCCTCGCGGTGCTGCTGAGCTACTGGTGGCCGACCACCGTCTTCGCCTGGCTGCTCAACATGGTCGGCGCGGCCGTGCTGGTGGTCTGGGCCTTCATCGCGGTGGCCCAGCTGCGGATGCGCCGCCGGATCGAGCGGGAGGCGCCCGAGCAGCTCACCGTGCGGATGTGGCTCTTCCCGTACCTGACCTGGGTGGCGCTGGCTGCGGTCCTCGCGGTGCTGGCCCTGATGACCCTCGACGCGGACAACCGGATCCAGCTGTACTTCACGGCCGGTCTGACCGTGGTGCTCTCGGTGCTCGGCTGGCTGAAGCAGCGGCGCACCGCCTGACGGCACGGCGAGGGGCCCGGTACCTGGTACCGGGCCCCTCGCCGTGTCCGCTCACGCGCCGGCCGTGCTCACTCGAAGGACGGGCCCGCCGTGCGGGTGCGCTTGATCTCGAAGAAGCCCGGGGTGGAAGCGACCAGCAGGGTGCCGTCCCAGAGCCGGGCGGCGGCCTCGCCGCGCGGGGTCGGGGTGACCACCGGGCCGAAGAAGGCGACCCGCTCGCCGTCCGCGCCGTCCACCGCGATCACCGGAGTACCGACGTCCTCGCCGACCAGCGAGATGCCCTGTTGGTGCGAGGCGCGCACCTCGGCGTCGTACTCGTCGCTGTCGGCCGCGTCGGCCAGCTCGGCCGGCAGCCCCGCCGCCACCAGTGCGGCCTCGATGGTCTCCCGGTTGTTGGGCAGACCCTGGTTGTGGAAGCGGGTGCCGAGCTCGGTGTAGAGCGGGCCGAGCACCTTGTCGCCGTACTCCTGGGCGGCGGCGATCAGCACCCGGACCGGGCGCCAGGCGTTGGGCAGGTTCTTCTTGTACTTCTCCGGCTGGTCCTCGCGGTCCTCGTTGAGGACGGCGAGGCTCATCACGTGCCAACGGGTTTCCACCGGGCGGAGCTTCTCGACCTCCAGCATCCAGCGGGAGGTCATCCAGGCCCAGGGGCAGATCGGGTCGAACCAGAAGTCGGCGATCTTGCGGGAGTCTGCGGTGGTCACTGGCTACGTCCTTCGCACTTTTCCGAGAAGCAACGGTGCTTGCCTCCGATCGCAACACCGCGGCCCCCGGACTGATTCCGTGTGACCTGTGCAATAACACGGTGCGGGCCGCGTGAAAGGATGCCCGGCAAGGAAGACCTCCCAGCACCCTGTGTGCGAGCCGGACAAAGGAGTACCGCCCGTGCCGGGCAAGAACCTGAGCCGCGAGGAAGCCCAGCAGCGGGCCGACATCCTCAGTGTGGACAGCTACCGGGTCCACCTCGACGTGACCTCCGCCGTCGACCCGGCGGCCGCCACCTTCCGCTCCACCACCACGATCACCTTCCGCAGTTCCGCGCCGGGCACCGCCACCTTCGTGGACCTGCTGGCGCCCGCCGTACGGTCGGTGACCCTCAACGGCCGCGCCCTGGACCCGGATACGGTCTTCGACGGCGCCCGGATCACCCTCGACACCCTGGCGGAGCAGAACGTCCTGGCGGTCGAGGCGGACTGCGCCTACAGCCGGACCGGCGAGGGCCTGCACCGGTTCGTCGACCCGGCGGACGGCGAGACCTACCTCTACACCCACTACGAACCGGCCGATGCCCGCCGGGTGTTCGCCACCTTCGAACAGCCGGATCTGAAGGCCCCGTTCAGCTTCACGGTGACCGCACCGGCCGCCTGGGACGTCTACCACAACGCGGCGCACGAGGAGATCACCGACCAGGGCGGCGCCCGCGTCTGGCGCTTCGCGCCCACCCAACCGATCTCCACCTACCTCACCGCCGTGGTCGCCGGCCCGTACCACGTCGAGCGCGACCACTACCACCACCGGCTCGCCGACGGCTCCACCCTGGAGATCCCGCTCGCCGCGACCTGCCGCAGGTCGCTGGCCCCCTACTTCGACGCGGACGAGATCTTCACCGTCACCAAGCAGGGCCTGGACTTCTTCCATCGGGAGTTCGACTTCCCGTACCCGTTCGGGAAGTACGACCAGTGCTTCGTACCGGAGTACAACATCGGCGCGATGGAGAACCCCGGCTGCGTCACCTTCCGCGAGGACTTCGTCTTCCGCTCCAAGGTCACCGAGGCCGCGTACGAGGGCCGGGCCAACGTCATCCTGCACGAGATGGCGCACATGTGGTTCGGTGACCTGGTCACCATGAAGTGGTGGGACGACCTGTGGCTCAAGGAGTCCTTCGCCGACTTCATGGGCTCCTTCTCGCAGATCGAGGCCACCAGGTACCGGTCCGCCTGGATCACCTTCGCCAACAAGCGCAAGGCCTGGGCCTACCGGCAGGACCAGTTCCCCACCACGCACCCGATCACCGCGGACATCCGCGACCTCGAAGACGCCAAGCTGAACTTCGACGGGATCACCTACGCCAAGGGCGCCTCGGTGCTCAAGCAGCTGGTCGCCTACGTCGGCCGGGACGCCTTCTTCGCGGGCGTGCGGCAGTACTTCAAGCGGCACGCCTACGGCAACACCGTGCTCGGCGACCTGCTCGACGTACTGGAGCGGACCAGCGGCCGCGATCTGACCGCCTGGTCCGAGGCCTGGCTGCAGACCGCCGGGGTCAACTCGCTCACCCCGCAGCTGACCTGTGACGCCGAGGGCCGGATCACCGAGTTCGCGGTGATCCAGGACGGCGCGACCCCGCGTCCGCACCGGATCGCGATCGGCCTCTACGACCGCGACGCCGTCGGCGCCCTGGTCCGCACCCACCGGATCGAGCTGGACGTGCACGGCACCCGCACCGTCGTCCCCGAGCTCGCCGGGCTGCCCAGGCCCGCGCTGGTGCTGCTCAACGACGACGACCTGACGTACTGCAAGATCCGCTTCGACGACCGTTCGCTGGAGACCCTGCGCGACGGCCTCGGCGAGATCACCGACGGGCCCTCCTTGCCCGCCAACGGGCGGGGGTACCCCCGGCCGACGGCCGGGGGCGAGGGGCCCGGTCGGCCTGGCGGCCTCGCCCGGGCGCTGGCCTGGTCGGCCGTGTGGAACCTCACCCGGGACGGGCTGATGCCGACCCGCGACTACCTGGCGCTGGTACTGCGCTTCGCGGGCCAGGAGTCGGGCATCGGCGTGCTGCAGTCACTGCACCAGCAGGCCAAGCTCGCGCTGGACGTGTACGCGGACCCGGCCTGGCGCCCGGAGGGCGCGCAGCTGCTCGCCGAGGGCGCGCTGCGCGAACTCCGCGCCGCCGAACCGGGCAGCGACCACCAGCTGGCCTGGGCCCGGTTCCTGGCGCAGACCGCCCACGAGGAGGAGCAGTTCCGGCTGCTGCGCGGGCTGCTCGCCGGGACCGCCCGGATCGACGGCCTGGAGGTGGACCAGGACCTGCGCTGGCTGCTCTGGCTGGCACTGGCCGCCGCCGGGAAGGCGAGCGCCGAGGAGCTGAACGCGGAGCTGGCCGCCGACAACACCGCCAGCGGCAAGCAGCACCTGACCGAGTGCCTGGCAGCCCTGCCGACCGCCGAGGCCAAGGCCGCCGCCTGGTCGGCCGTGATCGACTCCGACGAGCTGCCCAACGCCCTGGTGGAGGCCCAGATCTCGGGCTTCAACCAGCCGGGCCGCCGCGATCTGACGGCCGGCTACACCGAGCGCTACTTCGCGCTGCTGGAGGAGATCTGGTCGCAGCGCAGCATCGAGATCGCGATGCGGATCGTCGGCGGGTTCTTCCCGCGCTACCAGACCGACGAGCGGACCCTCGCCGCCGCCGACGCCTGGCTGACCGGACACCCCGCCGCCGCGCCCGCCCTCCGGCGGCTGGTCCTGGAGTGCCACGACGACCTGGCGCGGGCACTGCGCGCGCAGGCGTGCGACCGGGGCTGATCCCTCCGCCGGCCGACCGGGTCTGAGGCGGCCGGCCCACCGGGAACCACCCCGGGGCGGGGCCCGCGCGAAACACCGTGCACCGCGACAGCGGGCCACTCGCGCGGGCCCCGCGCCCCGAGCCGGTCGGGGGCCGACGGGCCCGACCGCCGAGGGCTCCCACGCCCTCGGCCCCGCGCTACTTGAGGGTGGCGGACGTGAGTCCGGACTGCACCTGGCGCTGGAAGGACAGGTACACCACCAGCACCGGCAGCATCGCGATCGTCATGCCGGCGAAGAGGGACGGCGCGTCACTCGCGTACCCCGACTGCAACGCCAGGTTGACCAGCCCCTGGGCCAGCACCGAGTGGTCGGCCTCGCCCGCCGAGGTCGGCTGCATCAGAGTCACCGGCAGGATGTACTGGTTCCACTGACCGAGCAGGTTGAAGATGCCGACGCTGATCAGTCCGGGCTTCGCCATCGGCACCATGACCCGGAAGAACGCCCGGGTGTGCGAGCAGCCGTCCAGCATCGCCGCCTCGTGCACGGCGGTTGGCAGGGTGCGGAAGAAGGAGTGCAGGAAGAACACGGTGAACGGCAGCGAGTACGCGACGTACACCAGGATCAGGCCCAGGTAGCTGTTCAGGCCGAGCAGCGGGGAGAGCTCGCCGAGGTTCCGGACCATGAAGAAGAGCGGGACCAGGGCCAGGTAGACCGGGAACATCGCCCCGGCCACGAAGAAGTAGTAGATCAGCCGGTTGCCCCTGAACTCGTACCGGGCGAGCACATAGGCCGCCATCGAGCCGAGCAACATGGTCAGGGTGAGCGAACCGGCCAGCACGATCAGGGTGTTGGCGAAGAAGCCGCCGATGCCCTTGGTCCAGGCCCGGCCGAAGGCGTCGAAGCTCCAGTGACCCGGCCAGCTCCAGGCGCTGCCGTTGATCTGGGCGTCGGTCTTGAACGAGCCGAGCACCACCCAGAGCAGCGGGAAGACGATCATCACGGCCCAGAGGGCGAGGAACCCGTGCGAGAAGACGTTCAGCACTCCCCCGCGGTCGGCGAAGCGCTCTGCCCGGTTCGCCGGACGGCCGCCGCGGGTGCGCTCCACCTCCGGCGCGGGGGCGTTCCTTTCGATGCTGGTGCTCATGCCATGGCCCCGCTCAGTACTCGATCCGCTCGCGCCGGGTGACCCGCAGCGAGACGACGGACAGGATGAGGGTGAAGAAGAAGATCACGACACCCATCGCGCAGGCGTAGCCGGCCTCCCCGAAGGCGAGGAAGTTGCGCATCAGATACGTGGACATCAGCTCGCTGTGGTGGTCGGGGCCACCGCCGTAGGCGCGTCCCGGGGTCATGCTGGCGACCAGCGCGAAGGCGTCCATCGCCACGATCGCGAGGTAGACCCAGGCGGTCTGCACGGTCTCCCAGAGCAGCGGCAGCGTGATCCTGAAGAAGGTCTGACCGCGTCCCGCGCCGTCCAGCAGGGCCGCCTCGTAGATGTCCCTGGGGATCGACTGCATCGCGGCCGAGAACAGCACCAGGTAGAAGCCGACCCCGCTCCAGACCAGCACCCCGAGGATGCACCAGAGCACCAGGTCGGGGTCGGAGAGCCAGGCCACCGGGTGCTGGGCGTCCGCCAGCCCCAGCTTGATCAGTACGCCATTGGCCAGGCCGGCGGCGTCGGTGCGGTAGACCGCCTGCCAGAGCACGGCGAGGATGGCGATCGAGAGCACCTGCGGGAAGAAGAAGACCACCTTGTAGAAGGCGGACCCGCGCACGCCCTGCACCCCGCCGGTGCCACCCCGGCCGCCGACGTTGAGCATGAAGGCGAAGAAGAGCGCGATCAGGATGGTCGCGACCGGAAGCACGGTGAGCAGCAGGACGTTGTGCCCGAGCGCGCCGAGGAAGACGCCGTCGTGGAACAGCTTGCCGTAGTTGTCCAGCCCGACGAAGTCCATCTGCTGGCTCTGCCCGGACCAGTCGGTCAGGGAGTACCCGAAGGTCTGCAGGTAGGGCCAGAGCACCAGGCCCGCGTACAGCACGATCGGGAGGAAGAGGAACCCCACGATGAAGGGGTACTTGCCGTGACGCATCGCCGCATCTCCTGTCCGTGCATCTCCTGCCCGTCAGACCCGGGCGCGCGCCGGAGCCGCCGCCCGCGGGCCCGGGCACACCCGTCGGCTCCGCCGGTCAGACGGACTTGTTCTTGGCCGCCGACTCCTTGGCGCGCTTGATCCACTCGTCCGGTCCGATGCGCTTGGCCATCAGCTCGCCGGAGGCGTTCTGCAGGTCCTCGTCGAACTTGCTGGCGGTGTTCGGGTACTGGTAGTTGAAGGTGTTGGTGCCCGCGGCCTTCAGGGCCACCACGGTGGACTGGGTGCCCGGCTTCAGCTTGACCTCGGGGCCGACGCCGTCCTTGAGGCAGGTGAGGCTGTTGGCGGTCTGGGCGAACTTGCCCGAGGCCTCCTTGGTCAGCATCATCCGCAGGAACTCCAGACCGCCGGCCACGTTCCTGCCCTGCCGGGGCACGATGAACGGCTCGCCCGCGCCCGCCCGGATCGCCTCGAACGGCATCCGGTCGCCGGGCAGCGAAGGCATCGGCATGAAGGTCATCTCGAAGTCGGCCGGGGTGGAGGCGAGTTGTTCGTTCTCCAGCCAGGAGCCGCACGGGATGAAGGCGGCCTTGTACTGGTTCCACGCGGTCTGCGACTCGGTGTGGGTCATGCCGTTCGTACCAGGGAGCAGGAAGTCCTGGTCGACCACCTGGTAGAACGCGTCCATCGCAGTCTTGACGGCCGGGTCGTCCCAGGAGGTCGGGTCCAGGTTGTCGATCCGCTTCATCAGGGCCGGGCCACCCTGCTTGGCGATCATGTCCAACATGGCGACGTTGATGTAGTACGGGTACTTGCCCTGATGGGCCAGCGGGGCGATGCCGGCGGCCTTGATCCGGCTGCCGAGTGCGATGAAGTCGGCCCAGGTCTTCGGAGCCGTCCAGCCGTGCTCCCGGAACAGCTTGCCCGAGTACCAGAGGCCGAACACGGTGTAGACGTAGGAGAGGTTGTAGACCTTGCCCTTGACCGTGCCGGAGTCGAGCGTGCCGGGCATCAGCACGTCGCGGACCTTCCTGGTCGGGTCGTCGAGGTACGGTGCGTCCAACAGCGGCTGTAGATCGGTCAGTTGGTTGGAGTCGACCAGCACGTCCAGCTTGATCTGCTTGTTGCCGGAGTCGTCGATGACGTCCGGCGGGCTGCCCGCGTTGAAGCGCGGCTGGAGCTTGCCGGTGACGTCCTTGTCCGCCTGATGGTTGATCCTCGCGTCGGGGTAGGACTTCGCGTAGATGGCCTCGAACGCCTTGGCGTAGTCACTGCCGTAGCCGCCGTCGAAGATGAAGACCTCAAGGCCCGCCCCGGCGTCCACGCCGAACGGGTTCTTGACGTCGGTGAGGTTGTAACCGCTGCTCTTCGTTCCCTTGTTGTCGCTTCCGCCGGCGCCGGCGGCGCAGGCGGCGAGCAGTGGACTTCCGGCCGCCGCGAGCACGGCGATACCGGCGGCACGCTTGAAGATGTCACGGCGGTTGTACTCGCTTGCAGAGCCCATGAGTGCCCTAACCCCTCGGTGTCCTTGAGATGCAGCCAGATTATGACGGCTCGTCAATTCCCGCTGCTGGGGCGCGCCCAGCGGCGAAAGTGCCGCTCAGAGGCGTTGCTGTGATGCGCAAAGGTATAGTCCTGCGGCCATCCGGCGGCAATAGCGCGCACCACCGGGGGTGACCGGTGACTGTCAAAGCGTTGCCGGCCGTGCAGCATGTGCAATTCGCAGGGGCCCGCAGAGGTGCGCCAGGGCCGCTGACATCCGAGAACGTAGCGCGTTCATGCGTGTTTGAACATAGAAACGCGCAAGTTCGAGCAGCAATGCGTCAAAACGTGATCCGGAAACAGAAGAGGCCGGCACCCACTCCGAGGAGTGGGTGCCGGCCTCCGCCGGACCTACTGGGATCAGCCGATCAGCGAGCGCAGCACGTACTGCAGGATGCCGCCGTTGCGGTAGTAGTCCGCCTCGCCGGGGGTGTCGATGCGGACGACCGCGTCGAACTCGGTGCTGGTCCCGTCCGCGCCGACCGCCTTGACCTTGAGGGTCTTGGGGGTGCGGCCCTCGTTGAGCTCGGTCACGCCGGTGATGGAGAAGGTCTCCTCGCCGGTCAGGCCGAGGGAGTCGGCACTCTGGCCCTCCGGGAACTGCAGCGGCAGGACGCCCATGCCGATCAGGTTCGAGCGGTGGATGCGCTCGTACGACTCGGCGATGACGGCCTTGACGCCCAGCAGTGCGGTGCCCTTGGCGGCCCAGTCACGGGACGAACCGGAGCCGTACTCCTTGCCCGCCAGGACGACCAGCGGGGTGCCGGCGGCCTGGTAGTTCTGCGACGCGTCGTAGATGAACGACACCGGGGCGTCGGCCTGGGTGAAGTCGCGGGTGTAGCCGCCCTCGGTGCCCGGCGCGATCTGGTTGCGCAGGCGGATGTTGGCGAAGGTGCCGCGGATCATCACCTCGTGGTTGCCACGGCGGGAACCGTACGAGTTGAAGTCGCGCTTCTCCACACCGTGCTCGGTCAGGTACTGCGCCGCGGGGGTGCCCGGCTTGATATTGCCGGCCGGGGAGATGTGGTCGGTGGTGACCGAGTCGCCCAGCTTGGCCAGGACGCGGGCGCCGGTGATGTCGGTCACCGGGCTCGGGGTCTTGGCCATGCCCTCGAAGTACGGGGGCTTGCGGACGTAGGTGGACTCGGCGTCCCACTCGAAGGTGTTGCCGGTCGGGACCGGGAGCGACTGCCAGCGGTGGTCGCCGGCGAAGACGTCCTGGTAGCCCTTGTCGAACATGGCCTCGTCGATGGAGCCGGCGACGACGTCGGCGACCTCCTGCTCGGTGGGCCAGATGTCGGCGAGAAAGACGTCGTTGCCCTCCGCGTCCTGACCCAGGGCCTCGCGGGTGATGTCGACGTTCATGTTGCCGGCGAGGGCGTAGGCGACCACCAGCGGCGGGGAGGCCAGGTAGTTCATCTTGACGTCGGGGTTGATCCGGCCCTCGAAGTTGCGGTTGCCGGAGAGCACCGAGACGACGGCCAGGTCGGCCTCGTTGACCGCGGCCGAGACCTCCTCGGGCAGCGGGCCCGAGTTGCCGATGCAGGTGACGCAGCCGTAGCCGACCAGGTTGAAGCCCAGCTTCTCCATGTACGGGAGCAGGCCGGCCTTCTCGTAGTAGTCCATGACGACCTTGGAGCCGGGCGCCAGGGTGGTCTTGACCCAGGGCTTGACCGTCAGGCCCTTCTCCACGGCCTTCTTCGCCAGCAGGGCGGCGCCCAGCATGACGGAGGGGTTGGAGGTGTTGGTGCAGGAGGTGATCGAGGCGATCACGACCGCGCCGTTGTCGATCTCGTAGGACGAGCCGTCGGGGGCGGTGACGGCGGTCGGCTTGGACGCCTCGACCGAGTAGGTCGGCAGCGCCTCGGCGAACTTGGCCGCGGCCTCGGCGAGGACGACGCGGTCCTGCGGGCGCTTCGGGCCGGAGATCGACGGGACGACGGTGGAGACGTCCAGCTCCAGGTACTCGGAGTAGACCGGCTCGACCGACGGGTCGTGCCAGAGGCCCTGCTCCTTGGCGTACGCCTCGACCAGGGCGAGCTGCTGCTCGCTGCGGCCGGTGAGCTTCAGGTAGTTGATGGTCTCGGCGTCGATCGGGAAGATCGCGCAGGTCGAGCCGAACTCCGGCGACATGTTGCCGATGGTGGCGCGGTTGGCCAGCGGGATGGCGCCGATGCCGTCACCGTAGAACTCGACGAACTTGCCGACCACACCGTGCTTGCGCAGCATCTCGGTGATGGTGAGCACCAGGTCGGTGGCGGTGGTGCCGGCCGGCAGCTCGCCGGTCAGCTTGAAGCCGACCACGCGCGGGATCAGCATGGAGACCGGCTGGCCGAGCATCGCGGCCTCGGCCTCGATGCCGCCGACGCCCCAGCCCAGCACGCCGAGGCCGTTGACCATGGTGGTGTGCGAGTCGGTGCCGACGCAGGTGTCGGGGTACGCCTGGCCACCCCGAACCATGACCGTGCGGGCCAGGTGCTCGATGTTCACCTGGTGGACGATGCCGGTGCCCGGCGGGACGACCTTGAACTCGTCGAACGCGGTCTGGCCCCAGCGCAGGAACTGGTAGCGCTCCTTGTTGCGGCCGTACTCGATCTCGACGTTCTGGACGAAGGCGTCCGGGGTGCCGAACTTGTCCGCGATGACGGAGTGGTCGATGACCAGCTCGGCCGGGGCCAGCGGGTTGATCTTGGACGGGTCGCCGCCAAGCTCCTTGACAGCCTCACGCATGGTGGCGAGGTCGACCACGCACGGCACACCGGTGAAGTCCTGCATGATCACGCGGGCCGGGGTGAACTGGATCTCCTCGCTCGGCTGGGCGGTGGCGTCCCAGTTGCCGAGCGCGCGGATGTGGTCGGCGGTGATGTTCGCGCCGTCCTCGGTGCGGAGCAGGTTCTCCAGCAGCACCTTGAGGCTGTACGGCAGCCGCTCGGAACCCTCGACGGCGGAGAGCTTGAAGATCTCGTACGACTCGTCGCCCACCTGCAGCGAGCTGCGGGCGTCGAAGCTGTTCGCGGACACGACTGACTCCTTCTAGGTGCTTCGTGTGTGCGTGGGGCCGTGCTGCGCCCCTCTGCCCACCGGGCGATAAGGTGAGGTAAGCCTTAGCTAACTAACCATTCGCGGGAATGGGCGCCTGCGCCTCTCGGCAAGTATCTTGACGTCAAGATAAATCCTAGCGTGGAGTTATCTCGATGTCGAGATAAACCATAATGCATGGGCGCCTGACTCCCACCTGCAGGCATGCCTTCCGCCGGCATGCCTTTGGGCGCGATCCGACGACACCGCCGTGACATGCCTCCAAAACTTCCTGCACCACCCCCCTGACGCAAGTCCTGGGCCCGCGCATCGTGCCGGTGACCGGTCCGGCTACGGTGAAGCCCAGTCAGTCGACCGCCACCGTCCAGGGAGCCCACTCGTGATCGTCGTCGATGCCTCCGCGCTGGTGCTGGCGCTCGCCGACCGGGGTGCACGGGGCGAGGCGGCCCGGGCCGAACTGGCGGCGGGCGGCGAGTGGGTCGCCCCCGAGCACGTGGTGATCGAGGTGATGCAGTCGCTGCGCGGGCTGTACCTCGCCCGGGAACTCGACGCGGACCGGGTGGCCGAACTGGCCTCCGAACTGGCCGGCCTGGTGATCCGCAAGGTGGAGGCCGCTCCCCTGCTCGGGCGGATCTGGGAGTTGAAGGACAACCTGACGCCGGACGACGCCGCCTACGTCGCTGTCGCGGAGCAGCTCGGGGTCCCGCTGGTGACGGCCGACCTGCGGCTGATGCGGGCGAGCGGGCCGCGCTGCGAGATCCGGGGCATCGCTCCCGCGCGGTGACCCGGGCCGTCGGGGCCGGGGCTTCGCGCGGGGCGGCGTCCGCCCCGGAGCGGTGACCTCGGAGCATCGGCCCTTCGCGCAGACCGAACACCTCACCCGGGCCGCGCCGAACGGGCAGTGCCGTACCGGCCGCCCGTACGGGTGACCCTGCGGCACGGCTCCACGCGGTGCGCCGGGCGGGGCCGAGACCGTGGTCGGTGTCCAGCAGTCACGGCACCGCCCGTGTCCGCTCACCCCGGAGGTCCGACCACACCATGTCCGCCCCGCTCGCCGCTTCCCTGCTCCCGCTCGCCCTGCTGCACCCGGCACTGCCCCACACCACCGAGGTGGACGCCGACTTCGCCCCGGCCTCCGCCTTCGTGCCGCCGACCGCGATCAGCCACGCGCCGGACCTCGTCCGGTACGGCTCCCACGTCCGTGTGAGGGTGGTGCGCACCACGGACGGGACCACGGTGCGCATGGAGCTGTCGGGGGCCACGGCGGAACACGGGTTCCCGGTCCACGCGCACACGGGGCGGTGCGGCGCCGACCCGGCCGCGTCCGGTCCGCATTACCAGCACAGCGTGGACCCGGTGCAGCCCTCCAGCGACCTGGCGTACGCCAACGACCGCAACGAGCTGCGCATGACGCTCCGCACCGACCGGGCCGGCAACGGCTCGGCGAGCGCCACCGTCCGCTGGGCCTTCCGGCCGGGCGAGGCGAGGTCGCTCGTCCTCCACGCGGGCGCCCCGGCCGGCTCGCATGCCGCGAGCGACCGGGTGGCCTGCGTGAACGTGGCCTTCTGAAGAGCCGGGCGGAGCGAGCCGGTCAGGAACCCAGCGTGGCGACCAGGACGGCCTTGATGGTGTGCAGGCGGTTCTCCGCCTGGTCGAAGACGATGGAGTGCTTGGACTCGAACACCTCGTCGGTCACCTCCAGCTCGGACATCCCGGTGGCCTCGTGCATCTGCCGGCCGACCTCCGTACCCAGGTCATGGAAGGCCGGAAGGCAGTGCAGGAACTTCACGGCCGGGTTGCCGGTCGCCCGGACCGTCTCCATCGAGACCTGGTAGGGCTTCAGCATCGCGATCCGCTCGACCCAGACCTCCTTGGGCTCGCCCATCGATACCCAGACGTCGGTGTAGAGGAAGTCGGCGCCGGCGACCCCGGCCGCGACGTCCTCCGTCAGGGTGATCCGGGCGCCCGTGGAGTCGGCGAGCGCCCGGGCGGCCTTCTGCACCTCCTCGGCCGGCCAGAGCTGTCGCGGGGCGACGATCCGGATGTCCATCCCCAGCAGAGCGCCGGTGACCAGCAGCGAGTTGCCCATGTTGGAGCGGGCGTCGCCGAGGTAGGCCAGGGCGACCTCCTCCAGCGGCTCGGCGGTGTGCTCCCGGATGGTCAGCGCGTCCGCCAGCATCTGGGTGGGGTGCCACTCGTCGGTGAGCCCGTTCCAGACCGGCACGCCCGCGTACTCGGCCAGTTCCTCGACGACCCCCTGGCCGTGACCCCGGTACTCGATGCCGTCGAACATCCGGCCGAGCACCCGGGCGGTGTCCTTGATCGACTCCTTGTGGCCGATCTGCGAGCCCGAGGGGTCCAGGTAGGTGGTGCTCGCCCCCTGGTCATGAGCGGCCACCTCGAAGGCACAGCGAGTCCGGGTCGAGGTCTTCTCGAAGATCAGCGCGATGTTCTTGCCGCGCAGCCGCTGCTGCTCCGTCCCCGCGTACTTGGCGGCCTTGAGCTGCGCGGAGAGGTCGAGCAGGAAGCGGAACTCCTGCGGGGAGAAGTCCAGCTCCTTGAGGAAGTGCCGGTTCCGGAGGTTGAAGGCCATGCCGGGCTCCTGTGGCGTCGGGGACACTGAGACGGGAAGTGTATACGAGGTTATGAATTTGTATGCAGGTCCAAATCGTCCTGGCCACTCGCCGGAAGGGCCGCCCCGGACTGTAGGGGCGGCCCTTCCGGCGGGTGGCCCATCCGGCGGGTGAACCTCCAGCGGGAGTGGCCGGGGCCCGGCGTGGGCCTCAGAGCCGCGGATCGACCGGCTCCGACTCCAGAGCCAGCACGGCGAACACCGCCTCGTGCACCCGCCACAGCGGCTCCCCCGCCGCCAGCCGGTCAAGTGCCTCCAGGCCGAGGGCGTACTCGCGCAGGGCGAGTGACCGCTTGTGGCCGAGCGAGCGCTGCCGCAGCTGCTCCAGGTGCCGGGTGTAGTCCGGACCGTAGATGATCCGCAGGTACTCCCGGCCGCGCACCTTGATACCCGGCTGGACCAGACCGCCGGGGCGGCCCTCGCCCGCCTCGCGCCGGACGAGGGAGGCGAGCGGCTTGACCACCATGCCCTCGCCGCCGGCCGCCGTCAGCTCCTCCCACCAGGCGACGCCCGCGGTGATCGACTCCTCGTCCGAGGTGTCCACCACCAGACGGCCGGTGCTCCGCAGGATCGGCTCCTGCGGGTCGTCGGCCGCGACCAGGCGGTCGATCCAGGCGAGGTGCTGGTCGTGCGGACGGACCGCGAGGTTCGCGCCCTCGGCCGCCAGCACCTGGAACGGCGCCAGCCGGATGCCCGACAGGCCCTCGGTCGGCCAGCAGTAGCGGCGGTAGGCGGCGGTGAACGCCTCCGCGTCCGCCGCCCTCTGCCGCTGCCGTTCGGTCAGCTCCGCCAGCTCCAGACCGCGTCCGGCGCCCTGCTCCAGCGCTGCCAGCACCCGCGGAAGTGCCGCGCCCGCCGCCGCACCGACCGCCGCGTACTGACGGCGCAGCAGCTCGGCGGCCTTGAGCGACCAGGGCATCAGCTCGGTGTCGAGCAACAGCCAGTCACTGGCCAGCTCCTCGAACAGCCCGGCCCTCTCGGCGGCCACCCGAACCCGGTCCAGCACCGCCCCGGTCAGCTCCTCGTCGCTGAGGAAGGCCCGCCCGGTCCGGGTCCAGACCGCACCTGGCCCCTCGACTCCGAACCGCTTCTCCAGCGCGGCGGCATCCCGGGCGACCAGGACCACCGCGCGCGAGCCCATGTGTTTCTCCTCGCAGACCACCTGCCGCACCCCGTCGTGGCGGTAGGCGAGGAACGCCTCCTCCGGGTGCTCCAGATAGCCCTCGCGGCGCGAGGTCGCGCTGGGGGCCATGGTCGGCGGCAGATACGCCAGCAGCCTGGGGTCGAGCGCGAAACGGCTCATCACCTCCAGCGCGGCCGCCGCGTTCTCCTCCCGCACGGCGACCCGGCCGTGGTGGGTGGTGTCGACCACCCGGCGGCCCGCCACGTCGGCCAGGTCGAGCGGACGGCCGTCGCGGGCACCGGGTGCGTCACCGTGCATCGGCCGGACCGGGGCGTACCACTCCTGCTCGGCCGGGACGCTGACCAGCTCGCGCTCCGGGTAGCGCAACGCGGTGAGGCTGCCGCCGAAGACGCAGCCGGTGTCCAGGCAGATGGTGTTGTTGAGGAAGCTCGCGGACGGGACCGGGGTGTGGCCGTAGACCACCAGCGCCCGGCCCCGGTACTCCTCGGCCCACGGGTAGCGGACCGGCAGCCCGTACTCGTCAGCCTCACCGGTGGTGTCGCCGTAGAGCGTGTGCGAGCGGACCCGGCCCGAGGTGCGGCCGTGGTACTTCTCCGGGAGGCCGGCGTGGCAGACCACCAGGTCGCCGCCGTCCAGCAGGTAGTGGCTGACCAGATCGCGCATGAAGGCCTGCACCTGGGCTCGGAACTCCTCGCTCTCGCCCGCCAGTTGGTCCACCGACTCCTGCAGGCCGTGCGAGACGGTGACCTTGCGGCCGGCCATCCACCGGCCCAACTTGTTCTCGTGGTTGCCGGGGACGCAGATGGCGTGTCCTGCAACCACCATGCCCATCACCAGGCGCAGCACACCCGGGGTGTCCGGGCCGCGGTCGACCAGGTCTCCGACGAAGACAGCGGTACGGCCTTCGGGGTGCGCGGCATCGACCGGGCGGCCCTGCTCGTCCCGGGTGAGGGTGTAGCCGAGCCGGACCAGCAGGGTCTCCAACTCGGAGCGGCAACCGTGGATGTCACCGACGATGTCGAACGGCCCGGTGAGGTGGCGCAGGTCGTTGAAGCGCTTCTCGATGACGATCCGGGCGGCCACCACCTCCGCCTCCCCGCGCAGCACGTGGACCTTGCGGAAGCCCTCCCGCTCCAGCCCCCTGAGCGAGCGGCGCAGCTCGCGCTGCTGACGTGGGATCACATGTGGCGGAAGCTGCCGGTCCGGGCGGGTGCGATTGCGTTCGGCACAGACGTCCGGCGGGACGTCGAGGACGATCGCGATCGGGAGCACGTCATGCTCCCGGGCAATCTGCACCAGTCGGCGCCGGGCCTCCTGCTGGACGTTGGTGGCGTCGACCACGGTGAACCGACCGGCGGCCAGCCGCTTGCCGACGATGTAGTGCAGCACGTCGAAGGCGTCGCTGGAGGCGGACTGGTCGTTCTGGTCGTCGGCGACCAGACCGCGGCAGAAGTCGGAGGAGACCACCTGGGTCGGCAGGAAGTGCTTGCGGGCGAAGCTGGACTTGCCCGAGCCCGTGGTGCCGACCAGCACCACCAGCGAGAGGTCGGTGACGGGCAGGGCGCGGACCTGGGCGGGCGCTGCGGTGGTGGTGTCGGTCATCGAGTCACGCTCCCTTCCGTGGCGGTCGTGGTGGTGGTGGCGGCGTCGGTGGTGGCGGCGGCGGTGGCGGCGGCGGCGGTGGCGGCGGCGGTGGCGGCGGCGGCGGTGGCGGCGGGCTCGACGCCGGCGCCCCCGAGGCGGAACAGCGCCAGTTGGGTCGGCGCACCGACCTCCTCGTCGTACGGGCCGACGGGCCGGATGGTGACGTCGTACCCGTACGTGTCGGCCACCCGCTGCGTCCAGGCCAGGAACTGTGCCCGGTCCCACTCGAACCGGTGGTCCGCGTGCCGGACGTGCCCGGCAGGAAGGGTCTCCCAGCGGACGTTGTACTCGACGTTGGGTGTGGTCACGACGACGGCACCGGGGCGGGCGGCGCCGAACACCGCGTACTCGAGTGCGGGCAGTCGGGGCAGGTCGAGGTGCTCGATCACCTCGCAGAGCACGGCCGCGTCGTAGCCCTTGAGGCGCGCGTCGGTGTAGGTGAGCGCACCCTGGACGAGCCTGACCCGGGACGACTGGCGCTCCGGCATCCGCTCGATCCGCAGTTTGCGGGCGGCTGCCGAGAGTGCCCGCGCGGACACGTCCACGCCGAGCACCTCGGTCACCCGGGTGTCCTTGAGCAGCGCGCCGACCAACTCGCCCTGCCCGCAGCCGAGATCGAGGATCCGGGCCGCGCCCGTCTCACGCAGGGCGGCCAGGATCGCTTCCCGGCGCTGAACGGCGAGCGAGGTGCGCTTCCGGTCGGCCGGCCCCTCGGCACCCGCCTCGGGCTCGGCGACCTCCCTGCCGTCGGCGCTCTCTCCGGTGTTCTCGTCGGTGCCATCGTCGGTGCCATCGTCGTCCACCGCATTGTCCAGTTCCTCGGCCTCCCGCTCGTCGGCCTCGGCGAGCCGGGCCAGCTCCAGGCGTTCCATCGCGGTCCGGGCCAGCGACCAGCGCCGCGCCAGGTACCGGCGGATGATCAGATTGAGCTCCGGGTGCTCGGCCAGCCAGCCCTCTCCGGCGTCGAGAAGCTTGTCCACCTCGTCCGGCGCGACCCAGTAGTGCTTGGAACCGTCCAGCACCGGCAGCAGCACATAGAGCTGCTGGAGCGCGTCGGCCAGCCGCACGGTGGCGGTCAGCTCGACCCGGACGTACCGGGACTCGCCCCACTCGGGGAACGCCTCGTCCAGCGAGATCGCCTCGGCCGCGACCTGCCAGCCGAGCGGCTCGAAGAGCCGGCCGACCAGCACGGCGCCACCGCTCTCGCCCGCACCGCTCGCAGGTACCGCGGGCAGTGAGATCCGCAGCGGCATCGGCTGGTCCGCCAGGCCGGGACGCGTCTCGCAGACGCCCTTCATCGCGGTCCGGAAGACCGTCCGCAGGGCTACCGTGAGCAGCGAGGAGGCCGCGTAGGGGCGGTCGTTGACGTACTGGGCGAGCGAGAAGTCCGGAGAGCCGCCGCGGCCCTTGCCCCGACCCTTGCGCACCAGCGCGATCGGGTCGACGTCCAGCAGCAGCACCGCGGTGCACGTCTCGGCCGTCGCCTCGGGGTAGAAGACATGCGCCTCACCGTGGGAGGTCGAGAACCGCTGCACCTTGCCAGGGTGCTTGTGCAGCAGAAATCCCAGGTCGGTGGCGGGCCGCTCGGCCGTTCCTGTGGTGGAGATCGAGATGAACACCCGGCTGAGTATCGCCGAGCACCCATCACGCGGGCACCGGGTTTTATGCGCACCTCGGCTCGAATCGATGTCCGGATGATCCGAATCCGCGTCCGGACGGTGAGCGGGTTCGGCAGCCGCGGCCGGGATTCGTTAACGTGCACGATGTGACTGCTGAAACCTCCAACCTCGCAAGCGGCGCCGTTGCGGCCGGTCTGGCCACCATCGCCGCCGACGGGACCGTCCTCGACACCTGGTACCCCGCCCCCGAACTCGTCGCCGGGGCGGGCCCGGCCGGCACCGTCCGACTGACCGCCGAAGAGGCCGAGGCGGCCCTCGGCGCGGGCACCGCCGAGGCGCTGCGCAGTGACGCGCGCCGGGGCGTCGAGGTGGTCGCGGTGCGCACCACCATCGCTTCCCTGGACGAGAAGCCGCTGGACACGCACGACGTGTACCTTCGCCTGCACCTGCTGAGCCACCGCCTGGTCAAGCCGCACGGCCAGAACCTGGACGGCATCTTCGGCCTGCTCGCCAACGTCGCCTGGACCAGCATCGGTCCGGTGCCGGTCGAGAACGTCGAGCAGGCCCGGCTCGCCGTCCGCGTCCAGGGCGGCCAGCTGGCCGTGTACGGGATCGACAAGTTCCCGCGGATGAGCGACTACGTCGCGCCGTCGGGTGTCCGGATCGCGCACGCGGACCGGGTCCGCCTCGGTGCGCACCTGGCCGTCGGCACCACCGTGATGCACGAGGGCTTCGTCAACTTCAACGCCGGCACCCTGGGCACCTCGATGGTCGAGGGCCGGATCAGCGCGGGCGTCGTGGTCGGCGACCACAGCGACATCGGTGGCGGGGCCTCGATCATGGGCACCCTGTCCGGTGGCGGCAAGCAGGTCGTCTCGGTCGGCCAGCGCTGCCTGCTGGGCGCCAACGCTGGCATCGGCATCTCGCTCGGCAACGACTGTGTGGTCGAGGCCGGTCTGTACGTGACCGCCGGCACCCGTGTCACCACCCCCGACGGCAAGATCGCCAAGGCGGTCGAGCTCTCCGGCCAGGACAACCTGCTGTTCCGCCGCAACTCGCAGAGCGGCGCGGTCGAGGTGATCGCCCGATCCGGTTCGTGGGGTGGGCTCAACGCCGACCTGCACGCGCACAACTGACCTCCTCTGCACTGTGCCGGGCTCTCGGCGCCGTCCTCGCGGCGGCACCGAGAGCCCGGTCCTTTTCCCGTACACCCGGCGCGCTCGCTCCGGCCGGGCACGCGTATTCCGGCCCGGCAGCCGCGCCCCGAACGAAGCGACGGCATAGAACCGACGACGCCCACAACCTCCCGCGCCCCGGCACCCCGCGCCCCGGCACCCCCGCACCCCCGCACCCCCGCACCCCCGCACCCCGCCGCTCCTAGCCGAGTGCGGCGCCGCGCCGCAAGCCGTCCTCACCCCTGCGGCTGACAGCAGGCTGGGCTTGGAGCTCAACGAGTGGTGCCGGGTGACTGGGCACCCGAGCCGCTCGTTGAACCGGCGGCGTCGACCTCCGCCGCCTCACACCGCACTACCGAGCTGGAGGGTCCCCCTCATGTCCGAGCCCAGGTCCGAGGCACCCGTCGCACCACAGACAGCGGCCACCGCAGGCGTGCCCACCGCTACCCCTCCCACTGCCGTCGTGCCACCCGCCGCCGCCACGCCCAAGAGCCTGCTGGAACAGATGCAGGAACTGCTCGCCTCCGTCAACGACTCGCTGGCCGGACTCGGCGCCGACCTGCGCTCCTCCGGCACCCGGCCGGACCAGGCCGGGCGGGAAGGGGCCGCCGACGGCTCCGCCGACTCGTCCGCCCCGGGCCGGTAGCCGGACGCTGCGCCCGGCGGCGCCAGCGGGATGACCAGGGTCGGCAGGTTCCCTTCCGAGCAGCGGTCCGCGCCCGGCCCGGTCCCCCCGCCGTGCGGCCTCGCGTCATTCGGCTCGGGGTTGTCCTGCTCACTGCTCGACTCAGGGGCTCCATCGGCCCCGGGACGCCGCCGCCCGGCGTCCCGCTGCTCGTCACCGGGCCGCTCACGGCTCGACTGTCGGCGGCCCCGGTCTTCGTCACCCCGCCCGTCCCTGCGGTGCTCCCACTCCTCGCCCTCGTACCAGGTGTCCCCTTCGTCCGGGAAGTCGGTGCTCTCCTCCACGGCCTCACCGCTCGAGTCCCCCGACTGCCTGCGCACCGCCCTGAGGAGTTCCGCCACCAAGTCCTTGCACTCGGCCCCCGCGTCGATGCCGTCGATGCACCGCCAGTAGAGGCGTTCGCCGTCAGCGCCGCAGGCCAGCACCACGAGCGCTTCGGCCACTTCGTGCAGGAGCCGGCCGAGTTCCCGGAGCACGGGCTCCAACTCGCCGAGTTCGTCAAGCCGGGAGGCGCGGCCGGTGCCACCCCACTCGCCCCGGCTCCACTCCCCCTCGGTGCCACCCTCGGCGGCCGCTCCGCCGGACGGCTGCTCCAAGCAGCCGACGGCGTGGGCACCCGCGTCGCAGAGCAGCTGGCCCAGAGCGCCGAGCTCACCGGACTCGCGCTCGGCGATCCGCACCCCGACGGCCTCGATGAGCAGCCCCGCCTGCCAGGCTTCGGCGAGCGCGTCCGATGCGCTTCGGGCCTCCGCCAGCGCGTGCCGAGCCGTCTTGATCAATCGCAGCGCGTCCATAACCCGCCGCTCCCCTCGCTTGCGTCGGACCGCCGTCGCCGACGGTGTGTCACGGCGCAAGCGTGCTGCTCGGATCGGGTCCGCGCAGCACCCAGGGGACAACCTGTGGACAACCCCGCCCTGTGGATAATCCGTGTCACCCACACGGGTGCACGAAAGCGCAGTTCAACGGAAGTTCAGTTCAGCGGAGCGGTGGTCCGGCAGTCAGCCGATCTGATCGCCCTCGCCGTCGTCCTCGCCCGTCGGTCGCCGACCTTCCACCGGGAAGCGCACCTCGTTCCGCTCGATCTTCGCTGCCAGCGCGGTAAGCGGATCCACCCCGACCGCCGTGCAGAACTGCAGCAGATACGCCAGCACATCGGCGACCTCGTCCCGGACCCGGTGCGCCCGGTCCGGCTCGGCCATCACCTCGGACGCCTGCTCCGGCGTCAACCATTGGAAGATTTCCAGGAGTTCGCCCGCCTCCACGCTCAACGCCGCCGCGAGGTTCTTCGGGGTGTGGAAAGGCTGCCAGTCCCGGGCCGCCGCGAAGTCGGTGAGCCGCTGCTGCAGCTCCTCCAGGGTCGGGCCCGCCGGGCCCTTCGTCTGCTCACTCACGCACCCAGGTCTACCCCATCGCCGGCGTCCCGGTGGAACCGCCCTCATCCGCCCCGTCCGCATCCGTGCCGGTCACGCCCCCGTCCGCACCGGTCGTACCACCCGCCCCACCCGCCGCATCCGCCCTGTCCCCGCGCGCCGACTGCGCCGGCACCCGGGGCGGATCGGGCCGCAGCACGCTGTGCCCGGTGGCCGGATCACGTCGGCACTCGACCAGCTCGGCACCGCCCGCCTCCCGTACCGGCGCCGGATCGTTCACCGCCGCCAGCAGCCGGACGTCCCCCTTCTCGCACACCTCGCGGGCCATCCGCAGCAGCGCGGCGACCTGCTCCCCCGCCAGTCCGGCGCCCAAGTCCTCTGCCAGTACGGCCAGTTGGCGATGCGCCGGCGGGACTTCGGCAGCCGGCTCCACGTCCAGCACCCCCGCGCCGGTCAGCAGTACCGCGGCGAAGGCGAGCAGCCGCAGCATGCCGTCCGAGGCCTGGTCCGCACCGGTCCGTCCGAGCACCCCCTCGTCGAAGACCGCGAGCAGCCGCTCTTGCGCCTCGGGCCCGCGCCGGGCCACGTCTAGCCCGAGCAGCGGGTGCGGAGCCGCCGCCTGGACGGCCTTGAGCAGCCGCCCGTAGCGCCGGGTGCAGTCGTTCCTGACCCTGGCCAGGACGGCGGAGATGTTGGCGGCCGTTCCCAGCAGCCTGGCGTCCGGATCGGGCTTCACCCAGTCGCGCATCAGGGCGGGCACCGGATGCAGCGGGAAGATCTCGCGCAGCGCGGTCAGCAACTGCTCGGCCGCCGCGAGCACCTTGCACTCCCCGGCCGAGGAGCCGGCCACCCGCAGCGGGATCTGGGTGACGATCAGGCTGTCGCTGGGGAACGGCGCCCGAATGTCGCCCTGCCGGGTGTCGTTGTGCCAGGTGACGTTGACCTTCCCGTGGGCCACGTCCTGCTCTCCGGTCTCGACCAGCGTCCGCCCCGCGCAGGTGAGCCATTCCCGGGCGACCCGGACCCGGCCGTCGGTGCGCACCACCAGTTCGAGCCGGATCGGTCCGGCACAGGAGCGGACCGTGCAGCCCAGGATGATCGCGTTCCGGCCGTGCGGCACACAGCCGAGCAGCCCGCCCCTGACCGGCTGGGCCAGCGGCCCCGCGGTACCGCCGAGTCCGTCCAGCGAAGGGCCGATCGGCTCGCCCAGCGCCAGCCGGGAGAGCACGGCCAGGGCGTCGAGCGCATTCGACTTGCCGACCCCGGAGGGCCCGTGGAGGACGGTGAACGGAGAGAGCGCGAGGGCCGTCCGGCGGTACGACTTGAACGATGTGAGCCTGAGCTCCTCGACGGCCGGGCGGGCGGACGCCCGCACGGCCGGGGTTCCGACCGGCACGACGGTGCCCGAGAGCGGCTGGACTGCGGACTGGGCGGCTTCGCTGGTCACCCGGGGCACCCTAGTTGCCGCCGGCCGAGACGAAACGTCCCTGCGCGCCCCGTTCATCCCTATGGGTAGCCGGACCCGCCCCCGGCGATTGACCGGACCGCCCGCCCGGGCTCAGCAGTACGTCGACACCTGTACCGAGCCGGTGACCCGGACCGGCTCCGGCAGCTCCGCCAGCGCCGCGCCGAGCACATCGGGAGCGGTGTGCCAGGCATTGGGGCCCATCGCCACCACGGCCGCCGCATCCGCCCGCGACAGGCTGAGCCGGAACTCCACCTCGACCCGGTCGGCCCTGGTGAACCACGGGCTCAGCTTCTCCTCGACCCGGCGTTCCTTCTCCTCGTCCACTGACAACAGGCCCAGCGCCGCGACGAGTTCGCGCAGATGCCGGGAGGTCGGTGTGACCAGCAGCAGTCGGCCACCCGGGCGCAGCACCCGGCGGATCTCCGGACCGTTCCTCGGTGCGAAGACGTTCAGGACCAGGTCGGCACAGCCGTCCAGGAGCGGGAGCGGACGCCAGGCGTCGCAGACCACCGCGCCGATCCGGGGATGCGCCTTGGCGGCCCGGCGCAGCGCGTACTTGGAGATGTCCAGGGCGGCGCCCACACCGCCGGCGTGCTCCAGTACCTGTGAGAGGTAGTAGCCGGTGCCCGCGCCCAGGTCCACCACCAGGCCGTCCGTCCGGTCCGCCGCCGCGGCCAGGGCCGCCGCGATCGGCCGGTAGTGGCCGGCAGCCAGGAAGTCGCTGCGGGCGGCGACCATGTCGGCCGTGTCGCCGGTCTTGGTGTGCGCGTCGCCGGCCAGCAGGCTGACGTAGCCCTGCTTGGCCTGGTCGAAGCTGTGGCCCGCGGGGCAGCGCAGGGTGCGCCCGTCGAGGGCCAGCCGCTGTGCGCAGTGCGGGCAGGCCAGGTAGCGCTCGATGTCCTGCAGCAACGTCCGTGGTTCCTCGCCGTGTCGGATGAAACCCCCAGCCTAGGTGATCACCGCCCGGGCACGGCCGGGACGGTACCGCCGGCGGCCTCAGTCGGCGTCGCCGTCGCCCCCGTCGTCATCCCCCCGGACCTCTTCCTCCTCGGCCTCGTCCACCACCCAGGCAGCCAACCGGTCGGCCACCCCGCTGACGCCGAGCTTGCCCTCCCGGATCGCCCTCGCCAGGCTGCGCACCTCGCGCGCGGTGGTGGCGACGCTGCAGCCGCTGGCCACCAGGTACGCGTAGGCGACGGCGGTGGCGAAGAGCTCGTTGCTCCGCTCCAGCGCCGGAACCCGGATCAGCTGGTGCATCAGGGCCGCCGCCCGGTCCTGCGGTTCGGGGTAGACGGCGATGTCGAAGATCTCGGCCTGGTGCCGGGTGACCGCCGCGAGCAGCGATCCGTAGTCGGTGACCGGCGGGTCGCCGGGGGTGTACTGCTCGGCGGTCATGAGCAGCCACGAGAGGTCCACCTCAAGGTTCAACGGCGCACGTCCTGCAGGCCGTCGCCGAACTCGACGAGGAAGGTCGACTCGTACTCCTTCATGAACTGCGCGGCGGCGTCGACGAACAGCCGACCGGTCTCGCCCATGTCCTGCCTGACAAGCCGTTCGATGTACTGGTTCATGCTGATCCCCTGCTGCTCGGCGCGCTCGCGCGCCATCTCGGCGGTGGCCGCATCCACCCGGACATTCAGCTGCTTCTTCGCCATGACGTAACGCTAGCGTCATGTTGCTAGCACAACAAGGGCGCATTCTGCCCCTCCCCGCGCCCGCCCTCACCCCAGTGCTCCCAGAAGACCGGAAATCGCCGCTGCGAGCGCTGGGGAACATACCCGCCCGGCCCCCGGGTCACCCCTTCGTGCACAACACCACCGTGTCGGGATCCTCGGCCCGCAACACGTCTCCCCCGCCGGATCCGGACACCGCCGGGCCGGCCGGGTCCCTCGCCTCGCGGCGCCGAGTTCAGCTCTGCTCAGCCGAGTCCACCGCACCGTCGCCGGCCTCAGCCGATCCGGCCGCACCGCCACCGGCTCCCGGCGCGGCCGTCCAGCTGCGCAGCAGCACTTCGAACGCGTCGACGACCACCTCGTCGGTGAACTCGTCGGGGCGCAGCAGCCGCTGGATCAGCAGGCCGTCCTCCAGCGCGTGGACGATCAGGGCAAGAAACGCCGGGTCGGCCGGCGGTACCGCCCCGCGCCGTGCCAGCTCATAGCGCAGGCCCTCGGCGATGGCGGCGCTCGCCAGTTCCTCGCGCTCCGCCAGCAGTGGCCTGACCTCGGGGTTCCGCAGGGCGTGCAGGACGAGCTCCATCCGCAGCGCGAGCCAGTCCGCCAGGTGCCGCCCCCGCTCGCGGTGCCAGGTGCGCAGCGCGGCCAGCATCTCCTCGAAGGACTCCGCACCGCGGCCGATCTCCTCGACCTCCTGCCGCTCGTGCAGGGTGCGCTGCATGAGGAGCTCCAGCACCAGGCCGTTCTTGTCCTCGAAGTTGCCGTAGAAGGCGCCTCGGCTGTAGCCGGCGCGCTCGGCGATCTGCTCGACCGAGGCCCCGTTGACCCCCCGCTCGGCGAACAGCTCGGCGGCGGCCGCGACCAGCCGCTCCCGGGTCTGCCGCCTGGTCTCCTCGCGGGTCATGCGCCTGGGCGCCACACTGCCCTCCCTGCCACGGGAACTCCCGGATACGGATCCGTACCGATATGCGGAAACGTATCAGGGGTGCCTGCGCAGCCCACCGGGAACGGCACGGGGGGCGCGGAACCGGGTGACCGGCCGTGCACGGCCGTACGGTTCCACGCGCCCCCGGGTCGGGACTACTCTGCGACCGGCTCCAGGATGGCCACGCACTCGAAGTGGTGGGTCATCGGGAACAGGTCGAAGGCCCGCAGCGAGACCGGGCGGTAACCGCCATCGCGGAAGAAGGCCAGGTCGCGGGCGAGGGCCGCCGGGTCGCAGGCGACGTACGCGATCCGGCGCGCCTCCAGACCGACCAGGTGGGCGACGGTCTCCCGGCCCGCGCCCGCGCGCGGCGGGTCGAGGACGATCAGGTCGGTGGAGGTGATCCCGGTGCGCGGGAGCAGCGACTCGACCTTGTCGCACTCGATCCGGACGTTGTCCACCTCGGCCAGGTTGTGCCGGGCATCGATCACGGCCTGCTTGCTGGACTCGATGCCGAGCACCGCCCCGTCCTCGCCGACCCGGTCCGCCAGGGCCCCGGCGAACAGGCCGACCCCGCAGTACAGGTCGAGGGCCATCTCGCCCCACTGCGGGTCGAGCCCGTCCAGGACGGCCTCCACCAGGGTGGCCGGCGCCTCGGGGTGGATCTGCCAGAACCCGCCGTTGCTCACCCGCCAGGTACGCCCGGCGGCCCGCTCGCGGACGAAGGTCCGGCCGTGCACCCGGTGGACGTTCCCCTGGTCGTCGATCCGGGTGATGGAGACCGGGCGGTCCAGCTCGACCAGCGGCAGCTGGGCACCGGCCCTGGGCGTCAGCACCACCTGGCGGTCCGAGGACCCGGTGGCGGCGATCGCCTCGATGCTCTCCACGCCCGGCCAGTCACGGGCCTCGATGCCCAGCTCGGCCACCCCGGGGGCGGCGATCAGGCACCGATCGATCGGCTCGACGTCGTGCGAGCGGTGGCGGCGCAGCCCGACCTTGCCGGTGGCGGGGTCGACGGCGTACTGCACCCGGGTGCGCCAGGCGGGCACCTCGCCCGCCGAGAGCTTGCCGCCGACCGGCTCGACGCTGCCGTCCCAGCCGGCCTCCGCGGGGGTCAGGTGGGCGAGCTTGGCCAGCTGCTCGGTGAGCACCTGCGCCTTGAGCTTGCGCTGGCCACCGGGGGTGACGTGCTGCCAGTCGCAGCCGCCGCACCGGCCGGGGCCGGAGAACGGGCACGGCGCCGGGATCCGCTCCTTGGCGGCGTCCAGGACCTCAACCGCGTCGGCGCGCAGGAAGCGGGAGGTGGTGGTGCCCTCGGTGACCTGGGCGATCACCCGTTCGCCCGGCAGCGCGTGCCGCACGAACAGCACTCGGCCCTCGTGCCGGGCCACGCAGTGCCCGCCGCCGTGCGCGACCGGGCCCACCTCGACCTCGTAGCGCTCGCCGACCAGCGGGTCACCGCTCGGGGCCTTGGGCGCGCGCTCCGCCCTGGCCGGCTTGGCCGCGCGCAGCGCCTTCGGCGCGCGGACGGTCTGCTTGCGCGGCGTGCTCTTCCCGGGCGCGGCCGACTCGGCCCGGGCGGGCCGGTCCTGGGCCGGCTGGGGCTTCGGCTCGGCCGGGACGAGCGGGGCGGTCTGGGCCGTGTAGCCCTCGCGGTCCGTGGCCGCCGGACGGGACGGCTTGGCTCCCCAGCGCGGGCGGGCGACCTGTCCGGGCTTGGCGGACTTGCCGGACTTCCCCGCGGAGCGGGACGGGTTGTTGCGGGTCACGAGGTCGAGTCCTTGCTGGCGTCGATGAGGTCGGTGCTGGGAGCAGCCCACTCTACGGTGCTGGAACCACCCGACTCTACGCGTTCGTGCCTGGGCTCGCCGCGCCGGACGGCACCCGGGGCGGACCAGACGCGCTGCTTCCCGCGCCGCGCGGAGGACTCCAGCTGCCAGGGCACCGAGGTCACCATGACACCGGGCTTGAACAGCAGCCGCCCCTTCAGGCGCAGCGCGCTCTGGTTGTGCAGCAGGTGCTCGTACCAGTGGCCGACCACGTACTCCGGGATGTACACCGAGACCACGTCGCGCGGGCTGCTGCGGCGCAGGTTCTTGACGTGGTCCAGGACCGGGCCGGTGATCTCGCGGTACGGGGAGTCCAGCACCTTGAGCGGAACCCCGATTCCGCGTTCGTCCCAATCCCGGCGCAGTGCCTCGGTGTCGGCCGGGTCCACGTTGACGGTCACGGCCTCCAGCGTGTGCGAGCGGGCCAGCCGGGCGTACGCGAGGGCGCGCAGGGTGGGCTTGTGCAGCTTGGAGACCAGCACGATGCCGTGCACCCGGGTGGGCGGCAGGATGTCGTCGGCCTCCTCGGCGGCCTGCAACTCGTCGGAGACCCGGTCGTAGTGGCGGCGGATCGCCTTCATCATCACGAAGAGCACCACCATGGTGGCGATCGCGATCCAGGCGTGACCGATCTTGGTGGCCAGGACCACGATCAGCACCGCCGCGGTCATCACCAGGCCGAAGGTGTTGATCGCGCGGCTGCGCTGCATGCGCCGCCGGGCGGCCGGATCGGTCTCGGTGCGCAGCAGACGGGTCCAGTGCCGGATCATGCCGGACTGGCTCATGTTGAAGGAGACGAAGACTCCGACGATGTACAGCTGGATCAGTCGGTTCGGGTCGGCACCGAAGGCGACGATGAACGCGATCGCGGCGATGGCCAGCAGGATGATGCCGTTGGAGAAGGCGAGCCGGTCACCGCGGGTGTGCAGCTGACGGGGCAGGTAGCGGTCCTGGGCGAGGATCGAGCCGAGCACCGGGAAGCCGTTGAAGGCGGTGTTGGCGGCGAGTACCAGGATCAGTCCGGTGACACCGGCGATGAAGTAGAAGCCCGGGGTGAAGTTGGAGAACACCGCCTCGCTGATCTGTGCCAGCGCGGTCTTCTGGTGGTAGTCCGCCGGTGCGCCGACCAGCTGGCCCACCGGGTCCTCGGCCATCTGGGTCCCGGTCAGGTGGGCCAGGTAGATGATCCCCATGAACATGGTCACCGCGATGGTGGCCATCATCAGCAGGGTGGTGGCGGCGTTCTTGCTCTTGGGCGTACGGAAGGCCGGCACGCCGTTGGAGATCGCCTCGACACCGGTGAGAGCTGCGCAGCCCGAGGAGAACGCCTTGAGCAGCAGGAAGACCAGCGCGAACCCGGCCAGCGAGCCGTTGCCGTCGGTCGCCGCCAGGTGGAAGCCGGAACTCTCGGCGGGCATGTCGGCGCCGAAGGCGAAGTGCCGGACCACGCCGTAGACCACCATGCCCAGCACGCCGATCATGAAGGCGTACGTCGGGACTGCGAAGGCGGTGCCCGACTCACGCACACCGCGCAGGTTCATGCCCATCAGCAGGACCACCAGGGTCACCGAGAGCGCCATCTCGTGGCCGCGCAGCGCGGGCACCGCGGAGACCACGTTGGCCACCCCCGAGGTGGTGGAGACCGCCACCGTGAGGATGTAGTCCACCATCAGCGCGCTGGCCACCACCAGACCAGAGTTCGGCCCGTGGTTGACCGTGGCGACCTCGTAGTCGCCGCCGCCACTCGGGTAGGCATGCACGTTCTGCCGGTACGAGGCGACCACGGCGAGCATCACGATGCCGACCACGACGCCGATCTGCCAGGAGAAGTGGATCGCGGAGGCCCCGGCCAGCGAGAGGGTGAGGAGGATCTCCTCCGGGGCATAAGCCACCGAGGAGAGCGCGTCCGAGGCGAAGACCGGTAGCGCGATCCGCTTGGGGAGGAGAGTCTCCCCGAGCTTGTCACTGCGCAGGGCGCGTCCGATAAGGATGCGTTTGGGTAGATCAGCGGGCATGGGCACGTAGGCATGGTAGGGGTTCGTGTCTAGATGTCGACTATTCCGGTGGCTACCTCCGTCAGGACTCCGTTCGGTGGACCGGCTAGCGTGTCGGATGATGAGCCTGGGGTGGCGGCCCCGCTGCCCCGCTGCGCCGTACCGAAGGCACGGTCTGGAAGATCACCCCCGAAGGCTGGGGGCGAAAGGATGATGAGCGGTGTTTGCACAGGTCATGACCCCAACGGACTGGGTGAGGTAGCCCCGTGCACATCGTCATCATGGGCTGTGGGCGCGTGGGCTCGGCCCTCGCGAGAACGCTGGAGAAACAGGGTCACTCGGTGGCCGTCGTCGACCAGGACCCGACCGCGTTCCGGCGCCTGGGCGCCGGTTTCAACGGTCGCCGGGTGACCGGGGTCGGCTTCGACCAGGACACCCTCAAGGAGGCCGGCATCGAGGAGGCGGGCGCCTTCGCCGCGGTCTCCAGCGGTGACAACTCCAACATCATCGCGGCCCGGGTGGCCCGGGAGAACTTCGGCGTCGAGCACGTCGCGGCCCGGATCTACGACCCCCGCCGCGCCGAGGTCTACCAGCGGCTGGGCATCCCGACCGTCGCCACCGTGCGCTGGACCGCCGACCAGATGCTGCGCCGGCTGCTGCCGAGCGGTGCCGAGCCGCTCTGGCAGGACCCGAGCGGCAGCATCCAGCTGGCCGAGGTGGCCTTCGACCCGTCCTGGATCGGCCACCGGTTCACCGACCTCGAAGAGGCCGCGGGCGTCCGGATCGCCTTCGTCACTCGCCTTGGCGAGGGCCTGCTGCCCACGCCGCAGATGGTGGTCCAGGAGGGCGACCTGGTGCACGTCACGCTGCACCGGGCGGATCTGGCAGCCGTCGAGGCCGTGTTCGCACGGGGTCCGCAGGAGGGTGAGCACTGATGCGAGTCGCCATTGCCGGAGCCGGGGCCGTCGGCCGCTCGATCGCGGGCGAGCTGCTGGAGAACGGCCACGAGGTCCTGCTGATAGACAAGAACCCCGGCTCCATCTCGGTGGAGCGGGTTCCGCTGGCGGAGTGGCTGCTGGCCGACGCCTGCGAGATCACCTCGCTGGACGAGGCGGCGCTGCAGCGCTGCCATGTGGTGATCGCCGCGACCGGTGACGACAAGGTCAACCTGGTCGTCTCGCTGCTCGCCAAGACCGAGTACGGCGTGCCGCGGGTGGTCGCCCGGGTGAACAACCCGAAGAACGAGTGGCTGTTCAACGAGTCCTGGGGCGTCGACGTCGCGGTCTCCACGCCGCGACTGATGTCGGCCCTGGTCGAGGAGGCCGTCAGCGTCGGCGACCTGGTCCGGCTGATGCGCTTCAGCCAGGGCAACGCCAACCTGGTCGAGCTCACCCTGGCCGCCGACGCCGACCTGGTCGGCACCCGGGTCGGCGACGTCACCTGGCCGGTCGACACCGCGCTGGTGACCATCATCCGCGAGGGCCGGGTGCTGGTACCGGGCAAGGACGACACCCTGGAGGCCGGTGACGAGCTGCTGTTCGTGGCCGCCCAGGAGCGCGAGGAGGAGCTGGAGGAGCTACTCTCCGGATCCAGCGCACGCTAGTCCGCACACCTGCGCGAAGGGCCGTACCCGACAACCGGGTACGGCCCTTCGCGCAGCTGCCCCGAGGTCCGAGCCCCGGAGCGAGGTCACTCCTCCTCGACCTGCGCCTTGATCGGCGGCGGCGCCTTGAGCAGGATCTGCCAGGTCACGTACATCGCCAGCAGCATCGGCGGGATCCCAAGGGCGACCTTGAGCCAGCCGAGCAGATTGACGTTGCCGGTGAAGTACAGCGGGAAGAGGATCACCGGCTTGATGCCCATGATCACCACCCAGGCCCAGGTGGCCTTGGTGTACGCGGCCAGCCGGCCCGGGTTCTGGGTGCGCCAGGTGAACATCTCTCCGGTGATCGGGCCGAGCATCACCCCGATCAGCGGCCAGCGGGCCAGCGCGGAGACGGCCAGCGCGACGCAGTAGCCGACGTTGTAGAGCAGGCCGGGCAGGTAGAAGTCCTGGGCCTTGCCGGTCTTCATCGAGATCCAGGCCCCGATCGCGACTCCGAACACGCCGCTGAAGGCGTGCTGGATGGTCTCCCGCTTGAACAGCCGGACCACCACGAAGAGCGCGCTGAGCCCGAGCGCCGCCCAGGCCGCCGGGGCGACCTGGTGGGTGAGGTTGAAGGTGACGATGAAGACCAGACCCGGCAGGGTCATGTCGATCATGCCCCGGACGCCGCCGAAGGCCTGGAGCACCGTCTCGGCGGCCTCCTTGGACGCCGCGGCCTCGCGCGCGGCCGACTCCTCAGCCGTCTCCTGGACCGGTGGGTTCCCGGCCTGCCGGGACGCCTCGTAAGCGGCGAACCCCTCGTCGGCCGACTCCATCACCGACTCGGTCAGGGTGTGCTCGACGTACCCCTCGAACTCGGCGGGCACAGCGGTACGGGCAGCGGGGTCGCCGCCTGGCAGATTGGTCACGCTCACTCGCTCCCGTGTCCGGCCGGACGCAGTTCGTAGCGGGGGTTGAAGAGGACGCGGCGTCCCCGGGCATAACTGATCCGGCCGGAGGCCACCAGCCTCCGGCCGGGCTCTATCCCGACGATCGCCCGCCGTCCCAGCCAGACCACGTCCAGCGCGTCACTGCCGTCGAAGAGCTCGGCCTCGAGCGCGGGCACACCGGCCCGGGGCCGGAGGGTGACGGTGCGCAGGGTGCCCGCCACGGTGACCACCTCGCGGTCCCCGCAGCTGGCGATCGGGGTACAACCCGACTCCGCCGTGTCCCGCGGCAGCTCCTCCGCCTGCAACTCCTCGGGGGAGGAGGTCAGGCGACTGAACATGCGCCGGAAACGGCCCTGCGGCTGCGCGCCGCTGTTGTCACCACTCATGCCCGAAGGGTACCGGTTTCAAGTGTTCGAACGGCAGGGCCGCAGCCCCGGCCGGTCCGCGTCGGGCCTCCCGGAACCCGTCGCTCAGGATTCGAAGCGGTAGCCCATACCCGGTTCGGTGATGAAGTGGCGCGGGTGCGAAGGGTCCGCCTCCAGCTTGCGGCGCAGCTGGGCGAGGTAGACCCGCAGGTAGTTGGTCTCGGTCCGGTAGGCGGGGCCCCACACCTCCTGGAGCAGCTGGGTCTGGCTGACCAGCCGGCCCGCATTGCGGACCAGGACCTCCAGCAGATGCCACTCGGTGGGGGTCAGCCGGATGTCCCGGCCGTCCCGGTTCACCTTCTTGGCCGCCAGGTCGACGGTGAAGCTGTCGGTCACGACCACCGAGTCGTCCTCCCCCGCGACCGGCTCGGCACGCCGGACCGCGGCCCGCATCCGAGCCAGCAGCTCGTCCATGCCGAACGGCTTGGTGACGTAGTCGTCCGCACCGGCGTCCAGTGCCTCGACCTTCTCGTCCGAGGCGTGGCGGGCGGAGAGCACGATGATCGGGACGCGGGTCCAGCCGCGCAGCCCCTTGATCACCTCGACACCGTCCATGTCGGGCAGGCCCAGGTCCAGTACGACCACGTCCGGATGGCGGGCGGCGGCGAGTTCCAGGGCACTCGCCCCGTCATGGGCCGCGTCCACTTCGTACTTGCGGGCCTTGAGGTTGATCACCAGGGCGCGGACGATCTGCGGTTCGTCGTCCACGACAAGAACCCGGGTCATTCGGGCTCCGCCTTTCGGTTCGGTGGCAGCTGTGGCTTTTCAGGGAAGTTGACGTCGGGCAGGTCGACGGCGGGCAGAGTAACCACCATCGTCAGTCCGCCGCCAGGGGTGTCCTCGGCGGTGACGGTGCCGCCCATCGCCTCCACGAATCCCCGGGCGACGGCCAGACCGAGACCCACACCCGCGCCGCGCGGGGCGTCGCCGTAGCGCTGGAAGGGCGCGAAGATCCGCTCCTTGGCCGCCTCCGGCACTCCCGGGCCACGGTCCACCACCCTCAGCTCGACCCTGGCCGCACTGCCCGGGGGATGCAGCGCATCGGCCTTGACCAGCACCTTCACACCATCCGGACTGTACTTGACGGCGTTCTCGATCAGGTTGGCCAGCGAACGCTCCAGCAGCCCGGCATCGGCGTGGATCATCGGCAGGGTCTCCGGCACGTCGAGCTTGACGGCATCCACCGGGACCCCGCCGAGGGCGAACGGGACCACCTCGTCCAGATCGGTCTCGTGGATCAGCGGGGTCACCGTGCCGGTCTGCAGCCGGCTCATGTCGAGCAGGTTGTTGATCAGGTGGTCGAGCCGGTCCGCGCCGGCCTCGATCCCGGCCAGCAGCTCGGCCTCGTCCGCCTCGTCCCACTCCACGTCCTCGGCCCGCAGGGAGCTGACGGCGGCCTTGATGCCCGCGAGCGGGGTGCGCAGATCGTGCGAGACGGCGGCGAGCAGAGCGGTGCGGATCCGGTTGCCCTCGGCCTCACGGCGGGCCGCGGCGGCCTCGCGGGCCAGTCGGCGGCGCTCCAGCAGGACGGCGGCCTGCGCGGCGAACGCGCCGAGCAGCCGCCGGTCCTCGGCCGGAAGCACCCGGCCGCGCAGCACCAGGGCCAGCTCGGTGCCGACCGGGACGTCGACGTCGCCATCCTCGGGCCGTTCCGGCGGACACGACCCCGCGCTGGCGGCGATCCGCCACGGGGAGTGCTCGCCCGGGCGCTCCAGCAGCGCCGCGGAGTCCTGCTGGAAGGTCTCCCTGACCTGGTCGAGCAGAACGGTGAGCAGGCTGTCGCCGCTGGGCGCGCCGCGCAACACCGTACCGGCGAGAGCACTGAGCGTATGGGCCTCGGCCTGGCTGCGGGCGGCCTGCTGGGTACGCCGGGCGGCCAGGTCGACGACCGAGGCCACGGCTATGCCGACGGCGGTGAAGATGCCCACCGCCAGGATGTTCTCCGGCGAGGAGATGTCGAGCGTGTGCAGCGGCGGGGTGAAGTAGTAGTTCAGCGCCGTGGAACCGACCAGGGCCGAGGCGATCGCCGGGAACAGTCCGCCGACCAGTGCCGCGCACACCGTCAGCGACAGGAAGAGCAGCATGTCGGTGGAGAGCCCGAGCCCGTGCACATGGGTGAGGAGCACCGCCAGCAGCAGCGGTCCGACCACACCGATCAACCAGCCGGCCACCGTACGGGTCCGACCGAGGTCGGTGACCTTGCGGATCGGGATCCTGCCCCGCCCCTTGGCCGCGTGCTCATGGCTGACGATGTGCACGTCGATGTCGCCGGAGTCCCGGGTCACCGTGGCGCTCACGCCCGGTCCGTAGATGTACTGCCAGGCCCGGCGCCGGCTGGAGCCCAGCACGATCTGGGTCGCGTTGACGCCCCGGGCGAAGGCCAGCAGTGCGGCCGCCGGGTCGTCGCCGAGCACGGTGTGGAAGGTGCCGCCGAGACTCTCCACCAGGGCCCGCTGCTCGATCAGGGCCTGTGGCGAGCCGGCGCCCGCCAGACCGTCCGAGCGGGAGATGTGCACGGCGAGGACCTCACCGCCGGAGCCCTTCGCGGCGATCCGCGCGGCCCGGCGGATCAGCGTGGCGCCTTCGGGGCCGCCGGTGAGACCGACCACGATCCGCTCCCGCGCCTGCCAGGTGCCCTTGATGCCCTGTTCCTCGCGGTACCGCTGCAGGTACTCGTCCACCCGGTCGGCGGTCCAGAGCAGGGCGAGCTCGCGCAGCGCCGTCAGGTTGCCGACCCGGAAGTAGTTGGCACACGCCGCGTCGATCTTCTCCGGCGCGTACACGTTGCCGTGCGCCAGCCGGCGGCGCAGGGCCTGCGGCGACATGTCGACCAGCTCGATCTGGTCGGCCCGTCGGACCACCGCGTCCGGAACGGTCTCACGCTGCCGAACCCCGGTGATCCCCTCCACCACATCGCCGAGGGACTCCAGGTGCTGGATGTTGACGGTCGACACCACGTCGATGCCGGCGGCGAGGAGTTCCTCGATGTCCTGCCATCGCTTGGCGTTGCGGCTGCCCGGCACATTGGTGTGCGCCAGCTCGTCCACCAGCGCGACGGCCGGCTTGCGCGCCAGGATCGCGTCGACGTCCATCTCGGTGAAGACGGCGCCCCGGTGGACCACCTCGTGACGGGGAACGGTCTCCAGCCCGTCGATCAGCTCGGCGGTCAACCGCCGTTTGTGGTGCTCGACGAACCCGACGACCACATCGGCGGTACCTCGGGCCTGCCGCCGGTGCGCCTCCGCGAGCATGGCGTACGTCTTCCCGACCCCGGGCGCCGCCCCGAGATAGATCCGCAGCCTGCCGCGTGCCATACATCCCATTTTTCGTGCCGCCCGGGAGCCACGCCCCCGGACACCTGTTCGCTGGTTTCGAGACTACGGCTTTTGGGGCGGATTTCCGCTGATCGGACCAGTAACCTGGCGGATTTAGCAGGTTTTTGACGGTCTCAGGTCGACTGGAGCTGCCAGTACGGCATAGTGCACCGCGGTACACCCGGCCGCTACGGCGGGCCGGAGGCGTCGCGGAGTGGTGACGGGAGCCGGCTCGGTGTGCGGGTCCCCGGACCCACGGACCTGGACGAGGACGTTCGGTGATCGATGACCCAGGGGGTTCCGGTCCGGTGCCGACCAGGTGTCGAGCGCGCCGGTGTTCCTGCGGGGCGGTCTGTCTCCGGATTCAGGATCCGGATCTGCCCAGAAATGCGGAAAGCCCCTCCCGGTATCCCCGGGAGGGGCTTTCACTAAAAATTGTTCGGCGGCGTCCTACTCTCCCACAGGGTCCCCCCTGCAGT
>NZ_JBVIMH010000021.1:0-18055 GCF_055579945.1 Kitasatospora sp. NPDC032150
ATCGTCAACTGGCCCAAGTCCCGCGTGATGCTGTCCCGCGGCGGCTCCACCTACTCCCGCCTGATGCTGAACGTCCCGATCCGCGACGTCACCGGTGGCTACCGCGCCTTCCGCAAGGAGACCCTGCTGGGTCTGGGCATGGACCAGGTCGCCTCGGCCGGCTACTGCTTCCAGGTCGACCTCGCCTGGCGCGCGGTCAAGGCGGGCTTCAAGGTCACCGAGGTCCCGATCACCTTCATCGAGCGCGAGCTGGGCGCCTCCAAGATGAGCCGCAACATCGTCGTCGAGGCCCTGCTGCGGGTCACCGCCTGGGGCGTCGAGACCCGCCTCCAGCAGCTCACCGGGAAGAAGAAGTAACCCTCGGCCGAGCCGAGTTGACGCGGCCGTCCCGTCCTGCCGGGACGGCGGACGGTTCGCCCGGCGGCGAAGCGTCCCGCCCCTAGGGTGCGGCCATGACCGAATCCGACGCCCGATGGTGGGACGCTCTGCTGCTGCTCGCCCTGATCTGGGGCAGCAGTTTCCTCTTCGTCAAAATCGCGGTCCAGGTGATGCCGCCCGGATACGTGGCACTGGCGCGGCTGGCGACCGGTGCGGTGACCCTGCTGGCCGTCCTGGCCGCCACCGGACAGCGGCTGCCGCGCGGCAAGGAGGTCTGGGGGCACTCGGCGGTGACCGCGCTGCTGGTGAACGTCGCCCCCTTCACCCTGTTCTCCTGGGGCGAGCAGCACGTGTCCTCGCTGCTGGCCGGGATCTTCAACGCCACCACACCGGTGCTGGCGATGCTGGTGGCCCCGGTGCTGCTGCCGGCCGAACGCCCCGACCGCCGCCGTCTGGTCGGCCTGCCGATCGGCTTGGCCGGGGTCCTGGTGGTGCTCGGGGTCTGGCGCGGTACGGCCGGCCAGAGCCCGGCCGGCCAGCTGGCCTGCCTGGCCGCGGCCGCCTGCTACGCGCTCGGCTTCCCGTACGCCAAGCGGACGCTGGCCGGGCGCGGCGAGTCCGCGGTGGCGCTCTCGGCGGTGCAGGTCGTCCTGGGGGCCGCCGAGGCGGCCGCGGTGGCGCCGCTGCTCTCGGGCGGCCTTCCGACCGGCGTGGGCCGCTGGTGCACGCTGCCGGTGATCGGCTCGGTGCTGGCGCTCGGCGTCCTGTGCACCGGGGTCGCGTACCCGCTCAACTACCGCGTCATCCGTCGGGCCGGAGCGGTGGCGGCCACGATGGTCTCGTACCTGATGCCGCTGGTCGCGGTGGTCGCGGGCGTGCTGCTGCTCGACGAGCGGGTGACCTGGAACCAGCCGGCGGGAGCGGTGGTGGTGCTGCTCGGCGTGGCCGTGGCCCAGGGCGTGCTGCCGGTCGGGGCGCGGCGCCGGCCGGCGGGGGATCCGGTCGAGGCGGTGCCGCCGGAGCCGGTGCGGACACCGTCGGAGCGGTCATCCGCCTGACAGGACGGTGAACGCCGGGTACCGTGCGCAGCGGGCCTGGGAGGGGAGTCCGCGGGCCGGGGGAGCGGCGTACTGGCGTGATGTGGTTGATCACCCGCCTGGGCGCGCCTACCCGGCATTCGTCGGCCGCTGCTCCCAAGCTGGTACCGCACGGGACCCGGACCGGGCCCGCCACACCGACCAGGGAGCAGAAGTGACGCCGTCCCCGTCCGACGAGACCGGAGCCCAGCCGGCCGACCGAGGCATGGGGACCCCGGCCGCCCGTCCGCTCCGGATCGAGGTCTTCACCGGCCCGGAGGCCGGCTTCTTCGCGACCTCCTCCCTGATCATGGGCGAGCGGACCGCGATCCTGGTCGACGCCCAGCTCACCCGCAGCGCCGGACGCGAACTCGCCGAGTGGGTCGCGGGCAAGCAGCTCCAGCTGCTGGCCGTGGTGATCACGCACCAGCACCCCGACCACTACTTCGGCGCCGAGGAGGTGCTGAAGCTCTTCCCCAAGGCCCAGCTGCTGGCCGCGCCGTCCGTGGTGGAGGCGATCGCCCGGACCGCCGCCGCCAAGGTCGCCGAGTGGAAGCCGGTGTACGGCGACGACATCCCCGACCACCCGCTGCTGCCCGTGCCGCTGCTGCCGCAGCCGCTGATGGTCGACCGGCAGCTGATCCGGGTCCTGAACCTCGGCCAGGGCGACTGCGAGGCATCCACCCTCGTCTACGTCCCCAGCGCCCGTACCGTCGTGGCGGGCGACTACGCCTACCACGGCACCCACGTCTGGACCGCCGACACCGACGAGGCCCAGCGCCTGGACTGGGCCCACAACCTGGCCCGGATCGCCGATCTGGACGTGGACCGGGTGATCGCCGGACACCGCGCGCCCGGGTACGACGACGACGCCATCCGGGTGCTCGCCTTCACCGGCGAGTACCTGCAGGACTTCGACCGCGCCCTCGCCGAGCACCCCGACGATCCCGAGGCCCTCGCCGCCGCGGTCAACGAACGCCACGGGGGCCTCACACTGCCGGTGTTCCTGGAGCGCAGCGCGGCCGCCAACACCGCCCGGCTCGCCGCGGTCCCGCCGGAGACCGGCGAGCCGGTCGGGCCCGTCGTCACGGAGCGGCACGACGAGACCGGGATCGTCGAGGCGGAGATCGTCGACGAACCCTGAGCAACTGCGGTGCCGGCGGCGGCGGATACTGGCGGCATGGCGGAGTACGACGCGCTGGTGCTGGCCGGGGGTGCTGCCCGCAGGCTCGGCGGGGTGGACAAGCCGGCGCTCCAGGTCGGCGGACGGACCCTGCTCGACCGGGTGCTCGCCGCCTGCGCCGGCGCCAGCACCACGGTGGTGGTCGGCCCGCCCAGGGACACCGTGCGTGACGGCGTGACCTGGACCAGGGAGCAGCCGCCCGGCGGCGGCCCGGTCGCCGCCGTCGCCGCCGGACTCGGGCGGATCACCGCCGAACGCGTCCTGCTGCTTGCCGCCGACCTGCCGTTCCTCGACCCGCCGACCGTCCGCCGGCTGCTCGCCGCGCTGGACGGGAGCGGGTGCGAGGGCGCGCTGCTGGTCGACGCCGAGGGCCGCGACCAGCCGCTGGCCGCCGCGTACCGCACCGCCGCGCTGCGACGCACGCTCGCCGGCCTGGGCGATCCGGACGGGCTGCCGCTGCGCCGCCTGCTCGCCCCGCTGGACCTGGTACGGCTGGCCGACCGGCGGGGCGCGTCCCACGACTGCGACACCTGGGAGGAGCTGGCCCGGGCGCGGGAGCGCGCGGAGCGGGCGCCGGACGGGTGAGTACCGAAGGGGCGCTCCGCCCGGGCGGAGCGCCGGCCTCCGGTGCGCCGGTGGCTCACGGGCGGTCAGGGGTGGTGGTGAGCGAAACGACTCGCGATCCTCACCTGCCGACGGGTCCGGTGGGCGCCGGATCGGGCAGCATGGGCCCTATGGAGCGCACGCTGGATGACTGGATCGCCGAAGTCAGCACCGAGCTGGGGATCGACCTGGAGGTGGACGTACGCGGCCTGCTGGACCTCGCCCGGGTGGTCGCGCACGGCGTGGACCGTCCGGCGGCCCCGCTGACCACCTTCCTGATCGGCTACGCCGCCGCCCAGCAGGGTGGTGGGCCGCAGGCCGTCGCCAAGGCCGGTGCCCGGACCGCCGCGCTGGCCGAGCGCTGGGCTGCGGCCGCGCAGGAGGCCTCCACCGAAGCGGGCGGCGGACCGGGGGCGGGGCCGGCGTGAGCGCGCTGACCGATGCGCCCGGGGCGACCGGCACGGAGCGGACGGGAAGCGGCGCCAGGGCGGGAACCGCGCCGCTGAGCCGCAGCGGGTGGCCGCAGGCACGCCGGGCGGCCCGGCTGGCGGTGCACGGGCCCCTGCCCGAGGTGGAGGTCCCACTCGCCGAGGCCCTCGGCACCACCCTGGCGGCGCCGCTGGCCGCGCTCACCGACCTGCCCGCCTTCGACACCTCGGCGATGGACGGCTGGGCGGTCGCCGGCCCCGGCCCCTGGCGCACCTCGGGCCGGATCCTGGCAGGCGATCCGGCGGGGCGCGGCGAGGCCCCGGACGCCCCGGACGCCGCGGACCGGTCCGGGGAACGGCACCCCGGCACGCTCGCCGACGGCGAGGCCGTGGAGATCGCGACCGGGGCGCGGGTCCCGGCCGGTGCCACCGGGGTGCTGCGCCGGGAGCACGGCCGGGTCGACCGCGGCCTGCTGTACCCGCTGGACGACCTGGCGCCCGGGCAGGACGTCCGGCCGCGCGGCCAGGAGTGCCGACGGGACGAGCCGCTGCTGCCCGCTGGTACGCCCGTCACCCCCGCGGTACTCGGGCTGGCCGCCGCCTGCGGCCACGACCGGCTGGCCGTGCACCGTCGTCCCACCGTCGAACTGCTGCTGCTCGGGGACGAGTTGCTCGACTCGGGGATTCCGGCGGACGGACGGGTCCGGGACGCGCTCGGCCCGCTGCTGCCGCCGTGGCTGACCGCGGCGGGGGCGGAGGTGACCGGGGTGCGCCGGATCGGGGACGACTTCGGACTGCTCCGGGACGCCGTACGGTTCTCGGCCGCCGACGTCGTGGTCACCACGGGCGGTACCGCGGCCGGGCCGGTGGACTTCCTGCACGAGGCGCTGGCGGCGGTCGGGGCCCGGCTGCTGGTCGACGGCGTCGCGGTCCGCCCCGGCCATCCGATGCTGCTGGCCGAACTCCCCGGCGGACGGCACCTGGTGGGCCTGCCCGGCAATCCGCTGGCAGCCGTCGCGGGGACGGTCACACTCGCCCTGCCGCTGCTGCACGCCCTCTCGGGCCGTGCGCCCGACACCTCCCGGCCGGCCGTCACGGCGAGGGACCTTCCCGGGCATCCGGCGGACACCCGGCTGCTGCCGGTGGTCCGTACCGACCGGGGTGTGGTGCCGCTGGCCTTCGACGGCCCCGCGATGCTCCGGGGCCTGGCGCTCGCCGAGGCACTCGCGGTGGTCCCGCCGGGCGGTGTCCCGGCCGGTGCCCGGGTGGAGCTGCTCGCGGCGCCGTAGGTCCCGAGCGGCGGTGTCCCGGCAGCGCGCGGCGGGCTGAACCCGCGTCAGCCACCGGCCGTGACCCGCCCGGATGGGCGGCGGCCCGCCCGGGCCGGGAGGTAGCGTCGGTGCCATGTATGCGATCACGATTCCTGAGCCCGGCGGTCCGGAAGTGCTGGCCTGGGCGGAGGTGCCGGACCCGGTGCCCGCGGCGGGGGAGGTGCTGGTCGAGGTGGTGGCCAGTGCCGTCAACCGCGCGGACCTGCTGCAGCGGCAGGGGTTCTACGACCCGCCGCCGGGCTCGTCCCCGTACCCCGGCCTCGAGTGCGCCGGGCGGATCGTCGCGCTCGGCCCGGGTGTGGCGGGTTGGGCGGTCGGGGACGAGGTGTGCGCCCTGCTCAGCGGCGGCGGGTACGCCCAGCGGGTGGCGGTGCCGGCCGGGCAACTGCTGCCGGTGCCCAAGGGGTTGAGCCCCATCGAGGCGGCCGCACTGCCCGAGGTGGTCTGCACGGTCTGGTCCAACGTGTTCCAGGTGGCCCATCTGCGCCCCGGCGAGACGCTGTTGGTGCAGGGCGGCGCGAGCGGGATCGGGACGATGGCGATCCAACTGGGCAAGGCGGTCGGTGCCAGGGTGGCGGTGACGGCGGGCAGCGCGGCGAAGTTGGCGCGCTGCCGGGAGCTGGGCGCGGACATCACGATCGACTACCGGGAACAGGACTTCGTGGCGGCGCTGCGCGAGGCCACCGACGGTGCCGGGGCGGACGTGATCCTGGACATCATCGGCGCCAAGTACCTGCAGCGGAACGTGGACGCGCTGGCGGTCAACGGCCGTCTGGTGATCATCGGCCTGCAGGGCGGTGTGAAGGGCGAGATCAACCTCAACACCCTGCTGCGCAAGCGCGCCGCCGTGGCCGCCACCAACCTGCGCGGCCGCCCGCTGGGGGAGAAGGCTGCGATCGTGGCGGCAGTGCGCGAGCACGTCTGGCCGCTGGTCGAGAGCGGTGTGGTCAAGCCCGTGATCGACCGGGTGCTGCCGATGGCCGACGCCGGCGCCGCCCACCAGGTGGTCGAGGCGGGTGAGCAGGTCGGCAAGGTCGTCCTCCAGGCCTGAACGGCGGTCGGCGCCGGTGGCGCGGTGGTCCTCGGCGGACCACCGCGCAGGCGGCCGGGCTCTGTGCGGCCGGGCGGCCGTGCGTGCTCGCCGACGCCAGCCGGTGCCTTCGCACGTGACGGCGGTTCGTCCGCCGACGGGGCGCCGGAGTGCCCCGTGAGCCTCGGACGCCCTTGACCGAAGCGGCAGTTGCCGCAGTCACAGACGTGCCGGTCGCGGCCTTCGAGGTCGCGGATCGGGCCGGTCGGTGCGCGGGGTGGCCGGGCAGGGTGGTGCGGTGGGCCGCGGTTACGCCGGGTGGTCGTGACGCCGGGTGACCGGGGTGTCCGAAATGCCTGAAGTGTCGGAATATGTGACGCTGGTCCGGAGCTGTCCCGCCGCCGACCGCGTCCCGAGCGCGCTCGGCCGTCGGAAGGACCTCCGTCCGTGGCCGCACCAACGCACGCGTTCTCCATGCTCTGCGCCGCGCTGCCGCCCTGCTGCGCCGGGCCGCACCGGTGGGCGGCGGTCGCCGCCGCCGGGGTGGCCGTTCCGCTGCTGCTGGCCGGTCCGGCCCTGGCGGTCGGCGGCGGTGTCGCCCCCCTGACGGCTTCGGTGGGTACGGCTCCGGTACGGCCGATGGGTGCGCCGGCTGCCGCCGGGTCCGGCGTACCCGAGGTGCAGGACCATGCCGCTCCGCCGCCCGAGCCGTCCCCCGCCGGGAGTGCCGTCCAGTCGCCGGCGGAGCAGGCCGGAGCCGTGCCGGGCCGCTCCGCCGCGCCTTCGGCCGCGGCCTCGCCGGCGCCCTCGGTGCCGTCCCCGGCCGGCTCCGCTCCCGCGACCGCGCCGAGCGGCGCGGTCGGTGCTGCCGGTGCTGCCGGTGCGCAGCCCGGCGGGGAGGGCAGGGAGGCCGCGGAGCCGAGCGCCGCACCCTCCGGGGACGGTTCCGGAGGTGGCCCGTCCGACGGCGCGGGCGGTTCCGGCGACCGGCCGTGGGGCACGTTCTGGGACGGTGCCCCCGGCGCGCCGCCATGGGTGGTGCGCCGCTGGGCCAGGGGCGGCCTGCGCCATCCCGCCCCCGCCCACCGGCCCGGCCCGGACGACGGCGAAGGTCCGTTCGGGGGGGACGCCCCGGAGAACGGGCCGCAGGACCCGGAGCCGGGCGACGAGCCCTCGCCGACCGCCGATGCGAGCGCCCCGGCCGCGGCGCACACCCAGGCGCAGGGCGCCGGCGGGCTGTCCGGGCCGATCCGGTGGACGGACCCGTCCAACCTCCAGTTCCCGCTCGGAGCCGGGCTGACCATGATCGGCTGCGGACTGGCGCTGATCGGACTGCGGCTGCGCGGGCGCTGAGGGTGCGGCCACTGCGGCCGGTGGGGGGGCCGCTCCGGCGCCCGGAGTGGTGACGGACGGTCAGTGGAGTGGGGGTGGGGTGGCGGGTGGCCGGTCCTGGCGGGGCATCATGGTGGGTCAGTTGACCCCCTCGCCGCCCGAAGCATATGAAGGAGCTATGACGAAGCCGATGAACGAACGGTCGCAGTCGGAGTCGTACCAGGCGGCGACCCAGGGGGCGGACGAGGGCGCGAAGGTGTTGATCGTCGGCCCGGACGGGCTGCCCATCGGTGCGGTCCCCGGCCCTCTCGCGGGCCGGTTCGGCGACGGCGAGGGCGCGAGTGCGGAGTCCCGGGAGCTTCCGGTGACCGAGATGGTCGAGCAGCCGGCCAAGGTCATGCGCATCGGCAGCATGATCAAGCAGCTGCTGGAGGAGGTCAGGGCGGCGCCTCTGGACGAGGCCAGCCGTGCCCGGCTGAAGGACATCCACGCCAGCTCGATCAAGGAACTGGAACTGGGGCTGGCACCCGAGCTGGTCGAGGAGCTGGAGCGGCTCTCGCTGCCCTTCACCGAGGACTCCATCCCCACCGAGGCCGAGCTGCGGATCGCCCAGGCCCAGCTGGTGGGTTGGCTGGAGGGCCTGTTCCACGGGATCCAGACCGCGCTGTTCGCGCAGCAGATGGCCGCGCGGGCACAGCTGGAGCAGATGCGACGGGCGCTGCCGCCGGGCAGCCACGGCATGGAGCCGGAGGACGAGGAGTCCGTGCCGGGCCGCGGCATCCGCTCGGGCCCGTACCTCTAGGCCTTCTCGCCCAGACCTTCTCATCGGCGGGGCCCCGCCCGGGAGCCCGCCCGGCAGTGGCGCGGGGAACAGTGCGACCGGCCGGGCGTGACCGAGGCGGAGCCGCCCGAGCGGCCCGCCCGCGGCGTCACGCCGTCCCGCAGGTGCGGGATCTGCGGAGCGGTACTGGGCGCCCTCCGCCAGGGCCGGGCTCGGTGCGCACCCCATGGCACCGGGCCGTCATCAGCCCGGCCCGGTTCCCCGCCCGCCCGACGGCACCCGGCCGCCGCCCGATGCGCCCCAGGCCCGAAGCCGTGGTGGTTTGCCGCTACTCTGACCCCTGTTGTCGGCCCTGGCCGCCGACCGGCGGGCCCCGGGCCCGGACGAGACGACACGGCTGCGGACCGACGCGCCGAGGGGGAGTGGATGACCATGAGCGAGGACGGCACCGCGACGGGCGGGCCTGCGGTGGGATCCTCTCTGGGACGCGGCCGGTACGTGCTGCAGCGCCCGCTCGGTCAGGGCGGCATGGCCGCCGTGCACCTGGCGCACGACACGGTGCTGGACCGCCAGGTCGCGGTGAAGACGCTGCACACCGAGCTCGGCCGCGAGGACTCCTTCAAGCTGCGGTTCCGTCGCGAGGCGCAGGCGGTCGCCAAGCTCCAGCACATCAACATCGTCTCGGTCTTCGACAGCGGTGAGGACATCGGCCCGGACGGCTCGGTGACCCCGTACATCGTCATGGAGTACGTCGAGGGCAAGTCGCTGCGCGACGTGCTCAACGACGCGATGGCGCAGTACGGCGCGATGCCCGTCGAGCAGGCGCTGAAGATGACCGCCGCCGTGCTGTCGGCGCTGGACGCCTCGCACGACCAGGGCCTGGTGCACCGCGACATCAAGCCGGGCAACGTCATGGTCAGCACCAAGGGCGTCGTCAAGGTGATGGACTTCGGCATCGCGCGTGCGCTGCAGTCCGACGTGACCTCGATGACCCAGACCGGCATGGTGGTCGGTACCCCGCAGTACCTCTCGCCGGAGCAGGCGCTCGGCAAGAGCGTGGACGCGCGCTCCGACCTGTACTCGGTGGGCTGCATGCTCTTCGAGCTGCTCACCGGCAGTCTGCCGTTCGACGGGGACACCGCCTTCTCGATCGCGTACAAGCACGTGCAGGAGGAGCCCCCGGCGCCGTCCACGGTGAACCGGGCGGTGCCGCCCGCAGTGGACGAGCTGGTGGCCCGGGCGCTGCGCAAGGATCCGGCGCACCGGTTCCCGAGCGCGGAGGCGATGCGCGCCGAGGTCGAGCGGATCACCTCCGGGACGCAGGGCGGCACGCCGCTCCAGGCGAGCACCCCGCTGGTGATCAGCGAGGGGCCGCGCTCGGTGAGCGCCACGCCCTCGATGGCCAACTTCCCGCAGGTGCAGCCGCAGTACCAGCAGCAGCCCTCCTTCCCGCCGGGACCGCACACCCCGCCGGGACCGCAGCCTCCGTACCAGCAGACGCCGCAGACGCCGCAGCCGTTCCCCCAGGTGCCGCCGCACCAGCAGCCGGCCCAGGGGTTCCAGCAGACGCCGGCGCCCTTCCCGCCGCAGTACCGCACGCCGACGCCGTTCCCGCAGCAGGCGCAGACCCCGCCGTCGTTCCCGCAGCAGGTGGCGCCCACGCCGCAGCTCTTCCCGGCCCCGCAGCCGCAGCCGTTCGCGCCGCGTCCGGCGAACAACAGCAGCGGCAACGGCTGCGGGACGGCGCTGGTGGTGATCGGCGTGATCGTCGGCCTGATCGTGCTGGCCGTGATCATCGTCGGTATCGTGGCGGCCAAGAAGGAGAAGCAGAAGATTTCGAACTTCGACACGACCGGTGCCCGGTCACTGTCCGTGGTCCAACTCGATCAGGGTCGGAACGGTACGTTCTGAACCGCATTGCCAGGGCCTGCGGTTCCACGCTCGGCGCGGCGAAGCGGTAGCGTTCGGAGGACGTAACCGAAGGGCGACCGCGCACCGAGCGACAGCCCGGGGCGAGGAGTGATGGCACAGACACAGCAGCCGGGAGACGGCGAGGCGGAGCGCGCTCAGGGTGCCGGTGGCCAGGGTTCCGGCGGCCGGAGGTACGCGGACGAGAGCACCCAGCAGACACCCCAGCTGCCGGATGCCGGCCCGGAGGCGGACGAGACACCGCTGCTGCCGGCCGACCAGACGTTCACCCCGAGCCGCGGCACCGCGGCACCGCTGGGCACCCTCGGCGACGGCCGCTACCGCGTCACCCACCGGCTCGGCCGGGGCGGCATGGCGGAGGTCTACGCCGCACAGGACGTACGGCTCGGCCGGACCGTCGCGGTGAAGCTGCTCCGCTCCGACCTGGCCCAGGACGATGTGGCCCGGCTGCGCTTCACCCGCGAGGCGCACGCGGTCGCGGCACTCAACCACCACTCGATCGTCTCGGTGTACGACACCGGCGAGGAGGAGCTCGCGGGGGACTCGACCCCGTACATCGTGATGGAGCTGGTCGAGGGCCGCACCGTCCGCGAGCTCCTGATCGACGAGGACGCGCCGCCGGTCGACCAGGCGCTGATCATCACCGCCGGGGTGCTGGAGGCGCTCGCCTACAGCCACCGCAACGGCATCGTGCACCGCGACATCAAGCCCGCCAACGTCATCATCACCAGCACCGGTGCGGTCAAGGTGATGGACTTCGGCATCGCCCGCGCGCTGACCGGCGGCGCCACCACCATGACCCAGACCGGCATGGTGATGGGCACCCCGCAGTACCTGTCGCCGGAACAGGCCCTGGGCAAGCCGGTCGACCACCGGTCGGACCTGTACGCGGCCGGCTGCATGCTCTACGAGCTGCTGACGCTCCGTCCGCCGTTCACCGGCGACACCCCGCTCTCGGTGGTCTACCAGCACGTCCAGGACATGCCGGTGCCGCCCTCGCAGGCCAACAGCCGGGTGTCCGCCCAGCTCGACGAGCTGGTGCTGCGCTCGCTGGCCAAGGACCCGGAGGACCGCTACCAGAGCGCGGACGAGTTCCGGGCCCACGTCCAGCACGCCCTGCGGGAGATGCACAGCGCGGCCGGTGCCGGGTTCGCGACCGGGCCGACCGCCATCGTCCCCGGCGTTCCGGGCCACGGCGGTTCGGGCGGCTACCAGGGCTACGGCGACGGGTCGGCCGGTGCCACCGCCGTCACCAAGCCGCTGGGTTCGGTCGACGGGCCGGGCGTTGCCGCCGGTACCCCGAACGACCAGACGGCGATGCTGCCGTACCCGGCCGCCGCGCAGTACAACGCCCCGGCCGGCCAGTACCAGGGCGGTTCGTACGACGGCGGGCACGGCGGTTACGACGACGGCTACGGCGACGAGGGCGGCGGGCGCAAGCGCAAGCCGTGGGCGCTGGTGGGCGGGCTCGTGGTGCTGCTGACGGTGGTGGCGATCGGTGCCGCGATGGCGCTGAACCGGACCACCAAGCCGCACGACTACACGAAGACGCCCAAGCCCGACACGTCGCAGAGCCAGGCCGCGGAGCCGGCCCCGACGGCCGACACGTCGTCGCCGTCGCCCTTGCCGAGCCGCAACGCGGGCGGCAACACCAACCCGGGCCGCAACTCGCAGCCGCCGGAGACGCAGGACAGCTGGCCGTCGGCCCCGACACCCGGGCACTCCGCCGGGGCCTCCATGTCGCCGGCCCCGTCGGCCTCGGCCTCGGCGCCGGTCACCCCGCCGACGGACTCGCCGACCGACTCGCCGACCCCGTCACACTCCAGCAAGCCGAACCCCGGCCCCAGCTCCACCGGCGGCGCGAGCACCCCGCCGGACCCCGGCAAGGGCCCCGGTGGCACGGGTACGACCCCCTGAGCCTTCGCGGGGCAAGGGGAGGATTTCCCGGGCTCCCGCCAAGCCCGCCCAACACGTTGCACCGCTCGACCTCGCGGTCGGGCGGTGCAACGTGTTTTGGGGGCGAGTGCGGGTGGGTGCCTCCGGTGCGCGCACGTTGATCGAGCGGGGCGCCGAGGCCTCTGCGGGCGGTCAGTTGGTGAAGGCGTCCAGGACCTGTTCGTACTCCTCGCACCACCAGGTGAGTTGGCCGGCCGAGGCGGGGAAGAGCGGGTCGGCACGGTGGTCACCGCGCTGGTAGTGCCACTGGAGCATCCAGAGGTCGTTGAGGCGTTCCCACCACACCCGGTGTACGGCGGCGGCCAGTTGGGCCGGGGACGCGGCGCCGTAGGCCCGGTACGCCTGGGAGTAGCGGCGGACCCGGACGAGGTCGAGGACACCGGTCTTCCGGTCGTTGAAGATCAGGGTGGCGGCCCGTACGGCCTCCTCCGCCTGCGGCCGGACGCCGAGCTTGTCCCAGTCCAGGACGGCCGCCGGCCGCTCGCCGCGGTAGAGCAGGTTGAGGCCGTGGAAGTCGCCGTGGGTCCACCCGGTCGGCGGGGCCGTCTCCGGCGCGGGTCGCCGGTGCCGGTGGAGGGCGATCAGTTCCAGCCGTTCGGCCAGGCGCTGTTCGGCGAGTTCGTCGAAGGGGTCGTAGGACTCGGCACGGGCGATCCGTCGGCGCAGTTCGCCGACCAGCCGCACGGTCTCGGCCGGGTCGGCGGTGGCATGGCCGGCGGGCTGCCGTACGGGGGCGCAGACTTCCTTGAGTGCGCCGTGGATCCGTGCGAGCAGCGCGCCGAGCTCGGCGGACTGCTCACAGCTCAGCTCGGTGCCGTGCCGGTGCCTGCCGACGACCCAGGGGTAGAGGGCGAACAGCCGCCCGCCGTAGGAGGTCACGGTCCGGCCGCCGAGGGCCGGCAGCGGCGGCGGGGTGGGCAGTCCGAGGGCGTGCAGGTCACGGGTGGCGCGGTGCTGGGCGGTGATCGCGGTGCGGGTGGCGGTGACGTGGTCGACGTAGCACTTGAGGAAGTAGCGGCCGGATCCGGTGGTGATCCGGTAGCCCCGGTTGAGCAGCCCTTCGGCCACCGGCCGTATCTCGCGGGGCCTGCCGAGCCGGTAGGAACGCAGCACCCCGGTCGCGTCCTCGTGTGCGACCGGGGGGCTGAGGGTGCCGAAGGGGGGTGCGGTGCGGTCCGGGCGAGGCGGCGCGCACACGATGATCTGGCCTTGCGTTGTCACGGAACAGGAGCGTAATGAAGTCCTACACAGGTACTTGACATTGTGTTGGGAGTGTGGTTAATGCAGATGATCGGCCTGCCGCCGGGCCACATAGGCGGCCGCCTGGGTGCGGCGCTCCATTCCCATCTTGGCCAGCAGACTTGAGACGTAGTTCTTGACGGTCTTCTCGGCCAGGTGCAGTTCGTTGCCGATCTGACGATTGGTCATTCCCTCGCCGATCAGGTCGAGAATGCGCCGTTCCTGCTTGGTCAGCTGGGCGAGCCGCTCGTCCTCCTTCTCGCCGCCGTCACGCAGCCGCTCCAGCACCCGGCTGGTGGCGACCGGGTCGAGCAGCGACTTTCCCGCCGCCACGTCGCGGACCGCCGAAACCAGATCGGTGCCGCGGATCGCCTTCAGTACGTACCCGGATGCTCCGGCCATGATCGCGTCGAAAAGCGCCTCGTCATCCGAGAAGGAGGTCAGCATCAGGCACCTGGTCTCGGGTCGGTGCGAGCGGACTTCGCGGCAGACCTCGACGCCGTTGCCGTCCGGCAGGCGGACGTCGAGGATCGCCACGTCGGGGCTCGTGGCCGGGATCCGGGTCAGTGCCTCGGCGACGGTGCCGGCCTCGCCGACGATCACGATGTCGTCCTCCGTGGACAGAAGGTCGTGCACGCCGCGCCGGACGACCTCATGATCATCTAGTAGGAAAACCCTGATTTGTCCGTTTCCAGTCACGGTCAAATGCTCCCATATCGGACCATGGAAGACATATCGCCTGTGTCGGTCCCGGCACAGAATCGGTGCCGATTACCCCCTTACGCGAAAGGCTCCGCCCGGATAGCGTGCGCAGGTGTCCTGACGGCCACCGCGTGAGAGCTGCACCACACCTGCCGCTCTCGGGCGTGAACAAGTAGGACGTCCTAGCGCAAGCGCGCCAAGGGGCTCCGCTGGGTAACGTTCTCGTGAGGGACGCCGTCGGAAAGGGAACACCACCTGCCTAGCAGTCGGTGCGCACACCCACGCGTGCCTGCGAGGCGGTGACCGGACCGGTCACCGGCGACCCCGGGCGGCCGGACAGACCGAGGAGTGAACGTGACCGTCAAAAGCACGGCGAGGGCGCGCAAGAAGGCCGCCCCCGGCGTCCCTGACAACCTCCGCACAAAGGGTTCGGACGCCCCGCCGGAGCTCGTGCAGCTACTCACGCCCGAAGGGGAGCGGGTCGAGAACCCGGAATTCCCGCTGGCGATCACCGATGACGAGCTTCGCTCGCTCTACCGGGACCTGGTGCTGGTCCGGCGCTTCGACGCCGAGGCCACCTCGCTGCAGCGCCAGGGCGAACTGGGCCTGTGGGCCTCGCTGCTGGGCCAGGAGGCCGCCCAGGTCGGTTCGGGCCGTGCGATGCGCCCCGGTGACTACGCCTTCCCGACCTACCGCGAGCACGGCGTCGCCTGGTGCCGCGACGTGGACCCGCTGAACCTGCTCGGCATGTTCCGCGGTGTGAACCACGGCGGTTGGGACCCGAACGAGAAGAACTTCCACCTCTACACCATCGTGATCGGGTCGCAGACGCTGCACGCCACCGGCTACGCGATGGGCATCACCAAGGACGGTGCCGACGACGCGGTGATCGCGTACTTCGGCGACGGCGCCTCCAGCCAGGGTGATGTCAACGAGGCCTTCACCTTCGCCTCGGTCTACAACTCCCCGGTCGTCTTCTTCTGCCAGAACAACCAGTGGGCGATCTCCGAGCCCACCACCGTGCAGACCCGGATCCCGCTCTACCGCCGCGCCTCCGGCTTCGGTTTCCCGGGCGTGCGGGTGGACGGCAACGACGTGCTGGCCTGCCTCGCGGTCACCCGCTGGGCGCTCGATTACGCCCGCAGCGGCAACGGCCCGGTGCTGATCGAGGCGTTCACCTACCGGATGGGCGCGCACACCACCTCCGACGACCCGACCCGCTACCGGATGAGCGAGGAGACCGAGGCCTGGAAGGCCAAGGACCCGATCACCCGGCTCAGGGCCTACCTGGAGAAGCAGGGCCTGGCGGACGAGGCGTTCTTCGCCGGGATCGACGCGGAGAGCGAGGAGTTGGGGCTGCGGGTGCGCGAGGGCGTGCGCAGCATGCCGGACCCGGACCCGACCCTGATCTTCGACCACGTGTACGCCGAGCCGCACGCGCTGGTCGAGGAAGAGCGGGCTGAGTACGAGGCGTACGCGGCGTCCTTCGAGGGCGGGGAGAACCACTGATGGCAGGTCAGCTCAGCATTGCCAAGGCGCTCAACGAGGCCCTGCGCAAGTCACTGGAGAGTGACCCGAAGACCGTCCTGATGGGCGAGGACATCGGGAAGCTCGGCGGCGTCTTCCGGATCACCGACGGCCTGCAGAAGGACTTCGGCGAGAGCCGGGTCATCGACACCCCGCTCGCCGAGTCCGGGATCATGGGCACCGCGATCGGCCTCGCGCTCAGGGGCTACCGGCCGGTCGTGGAGATCCAGTTCGACGGCTTCGTCTACCCGGCCTTCGACCAGATCGTCTCCCAGCTGGCGAAGATGCACGCCCGTGCGCTCGGCCACGTGAAGATGCCGGTCACCGTCCGCATCCCGTACGCGGGCGGCATCGGCGCGGTCGAGCACCACAGCGAGTCCCACGAGGCGTACTTCGCGCACACCGCGGGCCTGCGGGTGGTCTCCCCGTCCAGCGCCCAGGACGCGCACTGGATGCTCCGCCAGTCCATCGAGTCCGACGACCCGGTGATCTTCCTGGAGCCCAAGCGCCGGTACTGGGACAAGGGCGAGGTCCTGGACGCGCCCGACCTTCCGCTGCACGCCGCCCGGGTGGTGCGGCCCGGCACGGACGCCACCCTGATCGCCTACGGCCCGATGGTGAAGGTCTGCCTGGAGGCCGCCGCGGCCGCTGAGGAGGAGGGTCGGCAGCTGGAGGTCATCGACCTGCGCTCGCTCTCCCCGGTCGACTTCGGCACCCTGGAGGCCTCGCTCAAGCGCACCGGACGCGGCATCGTGGTGCACGAGGCGCCGGTCTTCATGGGCATGGGCGCCGAACTCGCCGCCCGGCTCACCGAGCGGTGCTTCTACCACCTGGAGGCTCCGGTGCTGCGGGTCGGCGGCTACTTCGCGCCGTACCCGCCGTCACGGGTCGAGGAGGCCTACCTGCCCGACCTGGACCGCGTACTCGACGCCGTCGACCGCGCGCTGGCGTTCTGATCACCGGGAGCGATGATGACCACTGAAGTTCGCTCGCTCCGCGAGTTCAAGATGCCGGACGTCGGCGAGGGCCTCACCGAGGCCGAGATCCTGACCTGGTACGTCAAGCCCGGCGACGAGGTGACGGACGGTCAGGTGGTCTGCGAGGTGGAGACCGCCAAGGCCGCGGTCGAGCTGCCGATCCCGTTCAACGGGGTGGTGGAGCAGCTCTTCTTCCCCGCCGGGACCACGGTGGACGTCGGTACGGCGATCATCTCGGTCGCGGTCGGCGCCAGCGCCGGTGAGGCCGCTCCGGCCCCGGCGGCGGCCGCCGCGGCGGAGGAAGAGGCCGTGCCCGAGCGCCGCGAGGTGCTCGTCGGCTACGGGCCGCGCACCGGGGGCACCCAGCGCCGGGCCCGGCGCAGTGCCGCAGCCGCCCCGGCCGGACCTGCCGAGGCGCCGGCTCCCGCGGCTTACGCGCCGCCGCAGCCGGTCGCGGCCCCGGTGGCCCCGGTCGCTCCGGTGGCCGCCCCGGTGGTGGCCGAGCGGCCGCTGGCCAAGCCGCCGGTGCGCAAGCTGGCCAAGGACCTCGGGATCGACCTGCGGACCGTCGTTCCGACCGGCCCCGAGGGTGTGATCACCCGCGAGGACGTCCACGCGGCGGCCCGGGCGGCGGCCGCCCCGGCCCAGGCTCCGGTGGCTCCGGCCGTCGCGCCGGCTCCGGCTGAGGAGGCCGTGGCGGCGGTGGCGCAGCCGGTGCCCGCCGGGCGGGGTGACGTCCGGGTGCCGGTCAAGGGCGTCCGGAAGGCCACCGCGCAGGCGATGGTGGCCTCTGCCTTCACCGCGCCGCACGTCACCGAGTTCGTCCAGGTCGACGTGACCCGGACGATGAAGCTGGTCCGCGAGCTCAAGGAGAGCGGCGAGCTGGGCGCGGGCGTCCGGGTCAGCCCGCTGCTGCTGGTCGCCAAGGCGCTGCTGACCGCGGTCCGGCGCTACCCGGAGATCAATGCCGCCTGGGACGAGGCCACCCAGGAGATCGTGATCAAGGGTCAGGTCAACCTCGGTATCGCGGCGGCCACCCCGCGCGGTCTGATCGTGCCCAACATCAAGGACGCCGGGGCCCAGACCCTGCCGCAACTGGCGGTCTCGCTCGGTGAGTTGATCGACACCGCGCGCCAGGGCAAGACCCCGCCGGCCGACATGCAGGGCGGCAGCATCACCATCACCAACGTCGGCGTCTTCGGCGTCGACACCGGCACCCCGATCCTCAACCCCGGCGAGGCCGCCATCCTGGCCTTCGGCGCGGTGCGGGAACTGCCGTGGGTGCACAAGGGCAAGGTGGTGCCGCGTCAGGTCACCACCCTCGCACTCTCCTTCGACCACCGCCTGGTCGACGGCGAGCTCGGCTCCAAGGTCCTGGCGGACGTCGCCGCGATCCTGGAGCGTCCGAAGCGCCTGATCACCTGGGGCTGATCCGGTCAAGTGGCGCTCCCCGTGAGCGCGTTGGGCCGGGGTGGGGGGGGGGGGGGGGGGGGGGGGGGGGAAACAAAGCGGAAGGGGGGAAGGAGGGGGGAAGGGGGGGGGGGGGGAGGGTTTCCTTTTTTCCCGGAAAAAACAAAAAAAAC
>NZ_JBVIMH010000021.1:18065-135166 GCF_055579945.1 Kitasatospora sp. NPDC032150
ATCGGGGAAGCCCAGAAACCCCTAACCCCGTGGGGCGGCCTTGAGAAGGTGACCCCCCATGGGAGCGTGTGGGTCTTTGTGGGTCTTTCCCTCGGCCGGGGAAGACCCCAACGCGCTCATCAGGGACTCAGTGGAGCACCTTGAGGACGGTCGAGTTGCTCCTGCCGTCCAGGCCGAAACCGCTGAAGACCTGGATCTCCCTCTGCTGCCCGGGGGCGTCGGCCGACAGCGAGAGGCGGAACAGGTAGCGGTGGGCGTGCTGGTCCGTCAGCGAGCCGGCCAGGGCGGAGGTGTCGGCGACCAGCGTCGGGTCGCAGCCGTGGTGCAGCGGCAGGACCTGCCACCGGCCGCTCTCCATCGCCTCCACCTTCAGGTCCTGGAGTCGCAGATTGGTCCCGGGAGTGGCGTAGTCGGAGTCGGAGCTCGGGTTGTAGAGCGCGAACGACGGCGCGATCCTCGTGTAGTCCGCGCCGGTGAAGTTGGCCATCTCGACGCCGAGTTCGACCGGAGGGCCGCCGGCGGTCAGTGAGGTGGGCACCACCGGGACGAAGGCCGACGCCGGGTCGCCGTGGTGGGTCGCGCCGGGGGCGGACGCGGCCGTGACGCCGGCGGCCGAGCCGGTGTCGTCACCGCACGCCCAGGCGGCGGGGGCACTCGGCAGCAGCGGGGCGGCGGCGCTGACGGTGACGGCGAGGGCGCCCAGGGCGAGAGCCCTGCGGGTGGCGAAAGCGGACAGGACGTTCTTCGCGAAGCCGGGCACAGCGGATGCTCGCATGATGGGTTCCCCCAGGGGCCTGTCGCGGACTGCGTGGTGGAAGAGATGGGCCGGTAGCTGCACCCCCGGCGGCCCGCCGGACCGGTTCTCCGTGCCTTCGCACCTGCGCACACGTCTGCCGTCAGCCGGGTGGCAGCCGTTCTGAAGATATTTCCGGAGTGTCGCAAAGGGTATTCCAGAATACTGCTCGGATGGCCGAACATCGCGTTGAACTACCGCAGCAGACAGGGCCGGACACCGGGGCCGCACCGGCGTCCTCCACCCGGCGCTCGCTGCGCCGGGACGTCTCGCTACCCGCCCTGCTGGCCGGGCTGGTCTGTATAGTCGTCTCCTTCTCCGGGCCACTGGTGATCGTCCTCGCGGCGGCGTCCGCCGGACACCTGGACGCCGCGCACACCGCCTCCTGGATCTGGGCGGTGTCCATCGGCAGCGGACTCACCTGCCTCCTGCTGAGCTGGTGGACCAGGACGCCGGTGATCACCGCCTGGTCCACTCCCGGTACGGCGCTGCTGGTGACGAGCCTGGGCGCGTACCCGTACCGGGAGGCGGTGGGGGCGTTTCTGGTGAGCGGCGTGGCGGTCGCGCTGTTCGGCGCGACCGGTCTGTTCGGACGGCTGATCAGCACGGTGCCGACCGGGATCGTCAACGCGATGCTGGCCGGAATCCTGTTCTCCTTCGGCACCGGGGTCTTCGGCTCGCTGCACGAGGCGCCCGTGCTGGTGCTCGGCAGCTTCGCCGCCTTCCTGCTCGCCAAGCGCTACCTGCCCCGGTACGCGGTACCCGTGGCCCTGCTGGCCGGCGGGGTGCTGGCGGCCGGCACCGTCGGACTGCCGCTGCACCTCGGGGACGGCGGGCTGGTCCGCCCGGTGCTGACCGCACCCGCCTTCGGCTGGCACGCGATGGTCGGACTGGCGCTGCCGCTCACCATCGTGGTGCTGGCTTCGCAGAACGCGCCCGGCCTCGCCATCATGCACGCCTCCGGCTACCGGACGGACGACCGGCTGCTGATCGGAGCCACCGGCGCGCTCTCCGTCCTGCTGGCGCCGTTCGGCTCGCCCGGAATCAACCTGGCCGCCATCACCGCCGCGATCTGCACCAGCCCGGAGAGCCACCCCGACCCCGACCGCCGCTACGTCGCCGGGATGTCGGCCGGATTCCTCTACCTGCTGGTCGGCAGCTTCGGCGGAGTACTGGTGAGCCTGTTCACCGGCCTGCCGGCGGCGCTCATCGCGGTGATCGCAGGGGTCGCGCTGCTGGGGTCCTTCCAGGGCAGCCTGGCCGGCGCGCTCGCCGACGAAGGCGGCCGTGACGGCGCCGCGGTGACCTTCCTCGCCACCGCCTCCGGGATGAGCCTGTTCGGCATCGGCTCGGCCTTCTGGGGCCTGCTCCTGGGAATCGGTGCGCACCTGCTGCTGCGCCGCCGCTGAGCCGCCCCGGCCGGGTGAGCGGGGCGCGCACGCGCCCGGCCCCTTGGCGCCGCGGAGGTCGTGTACGGCCGCTGCGGGTGATGCGCCTGCGGATTGCGCCGGATGCCCCGCCGCGGTGGCCCGGTCCGGCGAAGTCACTCCCCACGAGGTCGGGTGCGTCCGGCGGGCCGGGTACGTCTTGGCGACCCCCACCCGAGCTCCAGGCCGGGTGACCGGAGTCCGGAGGACGCACCGTATGCCGAACGGTAGGTCTGGCCGAATCGTCCGGAGCGCGGCGGCGCTCAGCCTGCTCTCGGTCGCGGCTCTGCCGACCGTTCTCGAGGTGGCATCCCCGCCACCCTTCGGAACGATCGGCGCTCCGGCGCCCTCCCCGGACCGCGCCCTACCGCCGCACGGCACCGGCGGCGCCGAGCCGCGGTCGCCCGCGCCCGCGCCCACGGTGGACATACGCCGCACCGGAGACCCCACCGACCGGATCACGCTGGTGCTGATAGGCGACGGCTACACCGCCGACCAGCAGGAGCTGTTCCAGGAACAGGCGGACCGGGCCTGGCACGCGCTGATGGAGATAGAGCCGTTCCGCAGCTACCAGGGCTACTTCAACATAAGGCGGGTGGACGTGGTCTCCCCGGTCGCCGGGATAGCCGAGTCGGAGGGCCAGAGCCACCGGACGGCCACCCCGCTGGGGATGCACTTCTGGTGCGAGGGCACCGCCCGGCTGCTCTGTGCGGACGAGCCCACCACCGCCCGGTACGCGGGCAACGGCGACGGACCGCAGTACGTGATCGCCCTCGCCAACTCCAGCGAGTACGGCGGCGCCGGCGGTACCGCGGTGACCACCCTCGCGGGCGGCAGCCCGGACGCCGGGCGGATCATCCAGCACGAGATCGGCCACACCGTCGGCGACCTCGGCGACGAGTACGACAGCGCCCCCGACGACGCCGACTACCCCAACCTCTCCACGGTGAACGCCGACGAGATGGCCCGCACCCATGTGAAGTGGTGGCGCTGGCTCGGCGCCGAGTCCCCGGACGGCGGTGGCACCGTCGGGGCGTACCGCAGCGCCAACGGCATCTACCGGCCGACCGTCGACTCGGTCATGCGGACCCTCGGCGGCAGCTACAACCTCCCCTCCCGGGAGGCGATCATCGAACAGATCTACCGCCGGGTCGGCCCGATGGACCCGCCGGAGCCCGCCGCGGGCACGGTGGCCGGGCGGCCCCGGCTGCACGTCCGCCCGCTGCCGCTGTCCGGCGACCGGCAGCTGGAGGTGGTGTGGAAGGTCGACGGCGTGCCGACCACTCCCCAGGGAGCGGATCCGACCTGGCTGGACACCTCCTTGCTGCAGATCCCCTCCGGCAAGGACGTGAAGGTCACCGCGACCGTGCGGGACACCACCGACTGGGTGCGCGACGAGGCGTTCCGCGAGCAGCGCATGACCAGGACGGTGACCTGGACGCTCAGGGGCTGAGCCCTTGGAGCACGGGGTTCCTTCGCGTCCCCACCCCCGCTCGCGGCAGGACACCCGGCAGATTGGTCATTTGATGGGATGACTAGTCTGGTCGCCGTGCCCGTGGACCCAGACAGCCCAGCCGCATTCCGTCCAGTTCCCGGTCCTCGACTCCCGCCACAACCCGGATCCGAACCCTCCGAGCGCTCCAAGCGCGACCCCGCACCACCCGGCGGCCGGGCCGCCTGGGCCGCGTGGTCGATCGGTGTCGGCGTCTACGTCCTCGCGGTGATCCACCGCACCAGCCTCGGTGTGGCCGGCCTGGACGCGGTGGCCAGGTTCGGCATCGGCGCCTCGGCGCTCTCCGCCTTCGCCGTCCTGCAGGTGCTGGTCTACGCGGCCATGCAGGTGCCGGTCGGCCTGCTGATCGACCGGTTCGGGCCGCGCCGGGTACTGCTGCTCGGCATCCTGCTGCTGAGTACCGGTCAGCTCGCCTTCGCCTTCAGCTCCTCGTTCGGACCCGCGCTGGCCGCCCGGGCGGTGCTCGGTTGCGGCGACGCGATGACCTTCATCAGCGTGCTGCGGGTCGCCGCCCGCTGGTTCCCGGCGGCCAGGAACCCGCTGGTCGCCCAGCTCACCGGACTGGTCGGCACCGGCGGCAACCTGGTGACCACCGCCGTTCTCGCCCAGGCGCTGCACCGCGAGGGCTGGACCTTCACCTTCGCCCTGATCGCCCTGCTCGGCGTGGGCGCCTTCGCGATGGTCGCCCTGCTGCTCAAGGAAGCCCCGGCGGGCGTCACCGTCGTGCCGGCGACCGGGGGACGGCCGCCCGTGCGCGAGCAGGTCCGGCAGGCCTGGCGGCAGCCCGGCACCCGGCTCGGCCTGTGGGTGCACTTCACCACCGCCCTCCCGGGCGCGGCCTTCGGCCTGCTCTGGGGCATGCCCTTCCTGGTCGAGGGCCAGGGCATGAGCCGGGACGAGGCGGGCGGGCTGCTGACCCTGCTCGTCCTCAGCAACATGGCCTTCGGCCTGGTCTTCGGGCGGCTGGTCTCCCGGTACCCGGCCGCCCGGATCCCGGTGACCTTCACGGTCATCGGCGCCACGGCCGCCTGTTGGGCCGTGGTGCTCGCCTGGCCCGGCGGGCGGCCGCCGCTCTGGCTGCTGGTGGTGCTGCTCGTCGTCATGGGCAGCAACGGCCCCGCATCCCTGGTCGGCCTCGACTACGCCCGCGCCCACAACCCGCCCGAGCGCCTCGGCACCGCCTCCGGCATCGCCAACATGGGCGGCTTCATCGGCACGGTGATCACCCTCTTCGGCATCGGGCTGCTGCTCGACTCCCTCTCCGGGCCCGCCGGGCACACCGCCGAGACGTACCGGTGGGCCTTCTGCTGGCAGTACGTGCCGCTGGCGGTGGGGACGGGGATGATCGTCCGGCTGAGGAGGGAGCTGGGGCGGGCGTAGGGCTTTCGTAGGGTTTCTGACCTGCGGAAACGTCATTTCACGTACTGAACGTACGTGAAATCTTCTGGCTGTTGACGACTCGTGCGTTCCCCGAGCCGACAATCTTGCTCGCACGGCTCGGGTTCTCCCGCCCCAGGATCTTGCACACGTCCGCTGTGACGAACCACGGTTCGCCGTTGATCATGACCACCCTGATCGGCTGGCCGGTGACCGGGAAGCTGGACCGCACCAGCACCATGCAGGTTTCGTCACCCATGACCGCCCCTCCTTCACTCTCGGTGATGGGCTGCCCTGGACAACGAGGCCGAACGGGTGATGTGCCGGTACCAGCCGGGCGTACGGAAGCGCGACGCACGCCACCCGTGTACGCCACGGAGACGCGCTTCTGCTCAGCTGTAACGCATAGCCGCGTACATCAGTGGTCAAGAAGGCCGTCGGGAATCCCACGGACCGTCACGGCGTCAGTGCGAAGTTGGCCAGCACCCGGGCGGCCAGCTCCTGGTCGCCCTCGGCCTTGACCGGGCCCGGGCGGCCGCGGCCGCAGGCGAGCCTGGCGTACGTCTCCCAGTCCATCGTGAACTGGACGTCAGGGGCGAGGCTGACCCGCTCGTCCAGGGCGCCGCGGCCCTCGGCGTCCACCCGGACGGTGCGCAGGAACTCCACCTCACCGGTCACGTCGAAGGAGACCGCCGTCCCGGCGGGGGCGCCGGCCAGCCGGGCGACGGCCTTGGGGAGTCCCTCCAGCAGGAGGTCGCGGGTGATCAGGGCGGCGGGGGAGGCGAGGTTGCCGGGGATGCCGAGGGCGCGCCGCAGATCCTGCTCGTGCACCCAGACGTCGAACACCCGCTCGCGCAGCAGCGCCCAGTACGGCAGGTCGCGGGCGAGCGGCCCGGCGGGCGTGCGGACGAGGTCGCCCGGCTCGTACCTGGAGTCGCGTAGCGCGCGCGAGCGGCGGATGACGATGTAGTCCAGCTCGCTGGTCAGCTCGATCGGGGTGTGGCAGCGGCGCTTGTCGACGGGCAGCTCCACGTAGCGGGCGAACTCGGTGGTGACGTGCCGCAGATCGCGCGGCAGCGAGTGGATCGGCCGGGGATCGCCGAGCAGCTCGGACTCGACCGCGATGACGTGCGAGACGACGTCGCGGACGGACCAGCCGGGACACTCGGTGGCCCGGTTCCAGGAGTCCGTCGGCAGTGCGGCCAGCAGTTCGGATATCGACTCGATGGACTGCGTCCAGGCGTCGATGCAGGCCTGCACGGTCTGATTGTCCGTCACGGGTGTCTCCGGCTCTCCGTCAGGTTCCTTGCCGCGCTCGTCCGCCTCCGGGCGGACCGGAGTCCGGTGGACGAGGTGTCCAGGCTTCCGGGCGGACGCGCTACCCGCACGTTACGCTGCCGGATGACAGCTGGGCAGCGCTTTTGGGTGACGATCGTAGGACGGGTGCCATGGACGGTGGTAGTGTGCGCGCTTCATTGATCCAACTCGCGGTCTCCGACGCCGAGCCGCCGGAGGAGCGGCGGGCCAGGGCCGCCGCGCTGGTACGGGCGCAGGAGGGAGCCGACCTGGTCGTCCTTCCCGAACTGTGGCCGCTCGGGGGATTCTCGTACGACGCCTGGTCCGGCGGTGCCGAGCCGCTGGACGGCCCGACCGCCGAGGTGATGTCGGCCGCCGCCAAGGCGGCCGGGGTGTGGCTGCACGCGGGTTCGATCGTCGAGCGCGACCCGGACGGGCCCATCTACAACACTTCGCTCTTCTTCGCCCCCGACGGCGAGCTGCAGCGCACCTACCGCAAGATCCACCGCTTCGGCTTCGACAGCGGTGAGGCGGTCGCGATGGGCGCCGGCCAGGAGATCGTCACCGCCGCCACCGACTTCGGCACCCTGGGCCTGGCCACCTGCTACGACCTGCGCTTCCCCGAGCTGTTCCGGGCGTTGCTGGACGCCGGGGCCGAGCTGCTGGTCGTCCCGGCCGCCTGGCCGGCCCGCCGCCGTGAGCACTGGACGCTGCTCACCCGCGCCCGCGCGGTCGAGGAGCAGGCCTACGTACTGGCCTGCAACAACGCCGGGACGCACGGCGGGGTGGAGCAGGCGGGCCACAGCATCGTGGTCGACCCGTGGGGCAAGGTGCTGGCCGAGGCGGGCACGGACGAGGAGGTGATCACGGTGGAGTTCGATCCCGGCGAGGTCGCCAGGGCCCGTGCCGAGTTCCCGGTGCACCGCGACCGCCTGCTCGGCATCCCGGCGCCGGTGCAGCGCTGACCGGATGGCGGGGCCGCTGACCGGACGGCGGGGCCGCTGACCGTACGCCGTCGAGGACCGCTCACCGGCCACCCGGCGGCGGGCGGACCGCTCACCGGCCACCCGGCGGCGGGCGGACCGCTCACCGGCCACCCGGCGGCGGGCGGACCCCTCACCGGCCCCCCGGCGGTGGGCGGACCCCTCCGCTGCCCCGGTACGGCCGGGAACAAGTTCTTGCGCACCCGGCGGCCGTTTTTGAGAAGATGGGCCGCCGTCGCGGCAGCCTAGTCCGAAAGGGGGAGTCGTGGCCGGAACGTCCAGCTCCCTCGGGACCGGGAGCGGCCACCCCGCCATCCAGCGCAACAGCCTGCGGGAGCAGATCGCGGGCGCACTGCGCGAGGAGATGATGGCCGGACGCCTCGCGGCGGGCCAGAACTTCACCGTCAAGGAGATCGCCGAGCAGTACGGCGTCTCGGCGACCCCGGCCAGGGAGGCGCTGGTCGACCTGGCCGCCCAGGGGCTGCTCCGCGCCGAGCACCACAGGGGGTTCACGGTGCCGGAGTTCACCTGGGCCGACTTCCTGGAGATCTTCGAGGCCAGGACACTGCTCACCGACAGCTCGCTGCGCCGACTCGCCACCCGGCGGGGCGGCGCGGCCGCGCCCGGGTACGACTGGGCCCGGCTGCCCTCGCTGCGCCGCCGAGCCGAGGCCGCCGTCCGCGCCTCGCGGGCCGGTCAGCTGGACGTCCTGGTCGGCTGCGACCGGCGGTTCTGGCAGGAGGTCGGCCTGCTGGTGGGCAACCGCCGGATCGGCGACTACCTGGACTGGCTGCGGGTGCAGTCCTGGATGTTCGCGGCGCCCTACCTGCGCTCGGCGGACAACCTCGCCGGGGTCTGCTGGTCCGGGCACAACGAACTGGTGGACCGGATCGAGGCCCGCGACCTGGCCGGGACGCACCGGCTGGTCAACGAGTACAACCTGTTCACCGTCGAACTGCTGGCCTCGCTCACCGGGCAGCCGCTGGAGTCGGTCGCCGTGCTGTCGCTGCTCCACGAACACCTGGCCGAGGACTCCTCGTCCGCACCGCCGCCGGCCCCGGCGGGTCCGGATCCCCAGGCCCAGGCGTGCGAGGTGGCGGAGGTCGGCCTCGGACTGGTGCCGCTGCCGCGCTTCGTCCCGCCGAAGGGGACACCCGGAAGGTTCGGCGGGTCGGTGCGGGTGTTCCGGCCGGGGAGCGAGGAGCCCGCACCGGGCCGATAGGGTGGGCCGTCGTTGCCCGTCCTCCGGAGAGGAAGAGCCGGCCGATGGCCTGCGACCTGTGGCTGGTCCCGCTCGTGGACAAGCTGACCCACAGCCCCGAGAACCCGTTCCGGGACGACCTCCAGCGCTACAACCTCGCGCTCACCGCCCAGGGCCTGCCCGAGGTCCCCGTGTACGCGTACGCGCCGGGCATAACCGGGGAGGTCGAACCGGTGGCGGCGTTCGACTACAACTCGCTCCACTTCCTGCGCCGCGCCTACCTGTTGGGGCTGACCGGGTTCGAGGTCACGCCGGTGGACGAGCTCGGCGGGGACTACGAGCAGCTGCTGGAGATGTTCGAGAGCACGGCCGAACAGTCACACCTGGTGTGGCACTTCGACCATGCCGGGGCGTACGTGCCGATCGACTTCCTGCTTCCGGTGGTGGCCGAGAACCTGCTGGAGGCGGGCGGGCCGCTCGGGTCCTCGCAGGGGCTGCTGCGCGAACTCCAGTCCGTCGCCCCGGTGTTGGGCATCGACGTCTACAACCCGCCGGCCCCCACCCGCCCGCTCGGCCCGACCGGCCTGGAGCAGCCCTTCGGTCCGCCGCTGGACGACGTCCACCCCTACGCCCGCGAACGCCACGCCTGGGCCGGCCTCTACGCGGCGGCGACCCGCAGCGTCACCCAGGGCGCCATGATCGTCTTCGCCTGACGGCAGTCGCGGGGAGCGGCGGCACCGCTCGGGAACGGACGGGTGTGCCCCGGGCATTCCGTCCGGCCGTCTCCCGGCCCGCCGGGCGCGGCGGTCACCGCAGGGGCCCCTCCGGGGGCCGCTGGCGCGGCATGGTGGGCCGGGCACCCGGGGAGGGCAGCACGCGGACCTGGGCGCCCGCGCCGCCCTCGCTGCGCCCGCCCCAGGGGCCTGGGGCCTGGGTGGGCAGCTGGGTCATGCCGGCCCGGAACTCCAGCATCCACTCGGAGGTCTCGCTGCGGACCATGTCCGAGACGTCCTCGCAGAACCGCCGCAGTACTCCGAGGCAGCGCTCGGCGGCCTCCCCCGCCGTGCCCTCGGTGGGCCCGAGCACCTCGCGCACGCACTCCGAGGCCCAGTCGAACTGGAACGCCTCCAACCGCCGCTGCAGCGCCTGCGCGGTGCTGATGTCGCGCATCCAGCCGGACGTCAGCCCGAACGCCCGGTCCGTGCCCAGGCAGGCGGCGGAGAACACCAGCCCGATGTACCCCCAGCCCGCCGCCTGCCCGGCGAGGCCGGTGAGCGAGACCAGGGGGGCGGTCACCCCGGCGACCGCGAAACCGGCCGCGCCGAACCGCAGCAGCCGGGCCCAGCGGCGCTTCCAGACCCGGTCCTGGCGGTACCACTCGATCGCCTCGACGGCCCGCTCCTCGGACCACCGGTAGAGCTCCTCCAGCCGCTCGGCGGGCTCGCCCCAGTCCCCGAGCGGGAACTGGCGGGCGCTCAGGTCGGTACGGCGCCGCGAGGGCGTGCGCTCCGGGGAGGGCGTGACGGGCTGGTCCTCCTCGCCGACTTCCTTGCCCCAGGGGCTCTCCTCGGGCTGCATTTCCGGCTGGCTCACCTGTGGGGCTCCCTGTGGCGGGCGGACTGCTGACGCCCCGGCGGGGTGCCGGGACTGGCCGGGCGTCGGTCTGACGCCAGGTCCTGTGACGTTTCATCGGACCGGCCCGGCGCCGTGTGCGGGTCTGGGCCGCCCAATGGTGCCGTGCACCGGGCTTTGCCGGTGGTTCTCCAAGACAAACTCTTACCGCCAAATGGCTGAGCGTGGGGCCGGTTCCGGAGTGATCGTTATCGGATTTCGCCTCGGTATGCCGAGGTGGGAGGGTTTCGGCGGGCGGTGAGATTTCACCCTTCCGAGGGAGCGGTCCGCGGCGCTCCGACCTGACCCGGCAGTGGAAGACCCCCGAGACGGGTCGATTCTTGGATGTTCCTACAATGAGGTGGCGCCGATCTCCGTCCCGATCTGGAGCTTTCGACGGGGTCGGGCGCCGGTCGCCGGGAGGCCACCGACTACCCTGTGCGGCGTGAAGGTCCTCGTCATCGGCGGCGGCGCCCGCGAACACGCCCTGTGCCGCTCCCTGTCCCAAGATCCTGCCGTCACCGAGCTGCACTGCGCCCCGGGCAACGCCGGGATCGCGCGGGTGGCGACGGTCCACCCGGTCGACCAGCTGGACGGCGACCAGGTCACCGAGCTGGCCCGGCAACTGGCCGCCGATCTGGTGGTGATCGGCCCGGAGGCCCCGCTGGTGGCCGGCGTCGCCGACTCGCTGCGCGCGGCCGACTTCGCGGTCTTCGGCCCCTCGGGCGAGGCGGCCCGGCTGGAGGGCTCCAAGGCCTTCGCCAAGGACGTGATGGCCGAAGCCGGCGTCCCCACCGCCCGCTCCTACGTCTGCACCACCGCCGAGGAGGCCGCCGAGGCGCTGGACGCCTTCGGCGCCCCGTACGTGGTCAAGGACGACGGCCTGGCGGCGGGCAAGGGCGTCGTGGTCACCGCCGACCGCGAGGCCGCGCTGGCCCACGCGGCCGCCTGCGAGAGCGTGGTCGTCGAGGAGTACCTGGACGGCCCCGAGGTCTCGCTGTTCGCGATCACCGACGGCACCACCGTCCTCCCGCTGGTGCCCGCCCAGGACTTCAAGCGCGCCCTGGACGGCGACGAGGGCCCGAACACCGGCGGCATGGGCGCCTACTCGCCGCTGCCCTGGGCCCCCGAGGACCTGGTCGAGGAGGTGCTGCGGACCGTCCTGCAGCCCACCGTGGACGAGCTGCGCCGCCGGGGCACCCCGTTCTCCGGCCTGCTCTACGCCGGCCTCGCGCTGACCTCGCGCGGCACCCGGGTGATCGAGTTCAACGCCCGCTTCGGCGACCCGGAGACCCAGGTGGTGCTCGCCCGGCTGCGGACCCCGCTGGCCGGTGTCCTGCTGGCCGCCGCCGAGGGGACCCTGGACCAGCTGGAGCCGCTGCGCTGGGACGAGGGCGCGGCGGTCACCGTGGTGATCGCCTCCGAGGGCTACCCGGCCGCGCCGCGCACCGGCGACCCGATCGACGGCCTGGCCGAGGCCGAGTCCGCCGACGGTTCGGTCTACGTGCTGCACGCCGGCACCCGGGCCGACGAGGACGGGCAGGTGTTCAGCGCCGGCGGCCGGGTGCTGTCGGTCACCGCGACCGGCACCGACCTCGCCGAGGCCCGCGACCGCGCCTACCGGGCTGTCGGGCGGATCACCCTCAAGGGCTCCCACCACCGCAGCGACATCGCTCTCAAGGCCGCCGGGCGGTAGCCGGACGGAGACGGTCGACAGGGGCGCGGGGCAGAGCACCGCGCCCCTGTCGTCTGCCCGGCGCCTGTTCGCTGTCCGGCCTCTGCTGTTCCGCCCGGTCCCTGTTCACTGCCCGGCCCGGCGCGTGCGGCGCGTTTTGCGCTCGGCCGGAGGTATCCCCCTCGGGCAGTGCGTCCGCGATGAGGGCAGGCTGCGCGCCACACGGGAAGAAGCCGGGATTCCAGCCCTTCGGGTGACCAAGTGGCCATCCGGCTGACGCGGTCGGCGCCCGGGCCTTATGGTGCGCTGGATCGTGCCGGATCGTGGTGGCCCGGCCCGGGCCGCCGTGCGCGGTGCCGGGTGGCGTCCGGCGCGGTCAGGGGGATGCTGAAGGCGTGCACCGTCACCAGGACGGGTGGAAAGCGGACCGACCCGGAACACTCGCCCGCGCGCTGGCGTCAAGACTGTCAGAAGTGCCAGGCAGGATGCACAACCGGCGTTGGCGCAGGCCGACGCCCGGTCTGAACTGATCATTTCGAGTCGGCTCGGGTGTCCGGACCGCTGCGGACCTCCTCCGTGGGGCGTCGCGATCACCGACCTCGGGCTCCGAAGGGGGTGCCGCGTCGCATGGCCGCTGTGGAAGCCGCCCGCGCACATGCCCAGGCGCTGCTGCGGGTGCGGGGGCTCGGGGTGGCCCTCGCCGCGCTGCCCGCCGCCCTCGCCGTGGTGCTGCTGGCCGGTCGGTTCACCGGGCGGATCGGCGCACCGGGCGCCGCCGACACGGCGGCGTGGGACACCGCCCGCTGGGTCACCGGGGTGGTCGCCGTGGTGGTCCTGACACTGGCCGCGCTGGTCGGCAGGTCCCACGCCAGGGCCGCCCCGCCGCGTACCCCGGCCGTGCCGGTGGCGCCGGCCTCCGCTCCGGAGCTGTACCGGCTGATCGGCGAGCTGGCCGAGCGCCTGGAGGTGCCGGCCCCTTCCGGAATCGCGCTCACCCCCGACTGCGACAGCTGGCTGGAGGAGGCCCACCCGGGCGGCTGGCCGTTCACCCGCCGTCGCGCCGAGCCGTCCGCGCCGGTACTGGTGATCGGCTCGCCCTTCCTGTGGTGGATGCGGGCGGGCGAGCTGCGCGCCCTGCTCGCCCCCGTGGTGGCCGGTACGGCCGCCGCCGCTGATCCCGAGATCGCCGCCGCCCGCCGCTTCGTCCGCGGCCTGGACGCCGCACTGGACACCTCCGGCACCGGCCGGCGCACCGGCCCGGCCGCACTGCTGGACGGGATCACCCGGTGGCTGCTCGCCGCCTGCCGCGACCACTCGTCGGAGCTGGAGCGCTCGGTGGCCGCCTGGGCCTCCGACCACGCCAAGGCGGTCGACTACGGGCTGCGGATCGCCGCCCAGGAGCAGGTCGGCCTCGCCTACGCGGGCTGGGACCGGCTGCTCAACCGGGTCGCGCTGCCCGCCTGGCGGCTCGGCCGGATGCCCACCCACCTGAACGCCGGCGTGGTCTCCGCGCTGACCGAGCTCTCCCGCCGCGACCGCCTCGCGGGCGGCTACGAGTCCCGGCTCGGCGACCGCCCCGCCTGCGACCTGCTGGAGGAGCCCGGCCAGGTGGACGCGGCCGTCTCGCTGCTCGCGGCCGAGCTGTTCTTCGGCACCCCGGCCACCGGCTGGCAGGACCTCGACTGGGCGGACTACCCGGCGCAGGTGGTGGACCTCGGGTGGCGTACCCAGGCCGCCGCCCTGCAGGCCGCGCTGGACGGTACGGCGGCGCCGGGCGCGGGCGGCGCCGGGCGCGGCGCGGTACGGCGCGGCGGCACCGGGCGGAGCCGCACCACCGGGCCGCCGCTGACCGGCCTGCTGGCCCGGCTCGCGGAGGGCGGGGGCGAGGCGCTGTCCGCCGCGCTGGCCACCCAGTTGGCGCGCAGCGGCCGGGGCGCGCCCCCGTTGCAGCCCGTGCGTACCGGTCGCGATCTGCTGGTCGAGCACGCGACCGCGCTGGTCTGCTGCGAGGCGATGGACTCGGGCACCGGCACCCCGGGCCTGGACTGGCTGGACGGCCCGGTGCTGCTGCTGGACGGCAAGCGCGGGCCCGACCCGGCCGGCTCGGTGGCGCAGGCGGTGGAGCAGGGCAAGGACGCCCCGTTGCGCGGCTGGCTGGAGGGCGCGGGCGTCCGGCTCGAGCGCCCCGTACGTCTGTGAGCCAGGCCGGGTTTCCGGAGGTCACGGCGGAGCACCGGGCTCCAACAGCACTTGTTGCTACCGTGGGGTGACGCAGCGCCAGCAATTTGTGGTGTGCTAGTCCGCAGCACGCACATACTTGTGGCACATGCCACCAGGCGGGGGCGCCGGGCCGGGCCCGGCAACTGTGGGAGGGGCGCGTGGGGACGGAACTCAACCGCCGCTGGGAGTCGGGCACGTTGGCACACGGTGTGTCCGACCCCTTCGGGCAAGGGCCGCTGCCCTGGCTGCGGAGTCCGGACCAGTACGTGGCCGGGGCCGGGGGCACCATCCCCTGGTACGTCAGCGTGGACGCACCCGGCCAGCAGCCGTTGGCCACCCCGCCGCCCAAGCCGCCGGTCGGCACCCCGACCACCTCGGAGGACGTGAACCAGCAGATCAAGGGCTTCGCCTCGGCCGGTGTGGTCCGCCCCGGCGGCTCGGTGGACTTCCGGGTCACGGTGAACCCGCCGCGCGAGTTCACCGTGGACGTCTACCGGATCGGCCACTACAACGGCGACGGCGCCCACCACGTGACATCGAGCCCGCTGATCGCGGGCGTGGCCCAGGCCGCGCCGCTGGTGGTCAGCCGCACCGTCTCCTGCCACCACTGGTGGCAGTCCTGGCGGCTGCAGATCCCGCAGACCTGGAGGCCGGGCGCGTACGTCGCGGTGCTCACCACCGCGGACAACCTGCACCGCAGCCACATCCCTTTCACCGTAAGGGACTTCGCCGAGTCCGGGCACCCGTGCGAGCTGCTGCTGGTGCTGCCCGACGTGACCTGGCAGGCGTACAACCTCTTCCCGGAGGACGGCCACCGCGGCGCCAGCCTCTACCACGCCTGGGACGACGGGGGCCGGCTGCTGGGCGAGCGGGAGGCCGCCGTCACGGTCTCCTTCGACCGGCCGCACGCGGGTGCCGGGCTGCCGCTGCACGTCGGCCACGCCTACGACTTCATCCGCTGGGCCGAGCGCTACGGCTACGACCTCTCTTACGCCACCGCCTCGGACCTGCACGCCGGCCTGGTCGAACCGGCCCGGCACAAGGCGCTGATCTTCCCCGGGCACGACGAGTACTGGTCCGAGCCGATGCGGCGTACCGTCGAGCGGGCCAGGGACAACGGGATTTCGCTGGTCTTCCTCTCCGCCAACACCATGTACTGGCGGGTCGAGCTGACGGCCGGTCCGTCCGGTGAGCCGAACCGGCTGCTCAACTGCCGCAAGCGCCAACGGGTTCCGGCCGGGCATCCGGGGGGCGGGGTGCCCGGCAGCCAGAGCGCGCTCTGGCGGGACGCGGGCGAGCCGGAGCAGCACCTGCTCGGCGTCCAGTACGCGGGGAGCGTGCCCACGCCCGTTCCGCTGGTGGCCCGGAACACCTCGCACTGGCTCTGGGAGGGAACCGGTCTGCGGGAGGGCGAGCAGTTGCCCGGGCTGGTCGCGGGCGAGGCGGACTGCTACTTCCCTAGGGTCGCCCTGCCGGAGAACACCGAGCGGATCCTGCTCGCCCACTCCCCGTACCGCGACGCCCTCGGCAAACCCCGCCACCAGGAGACCTCGCTCTACCGGGCCCCCAGCGGCGCGTACGTCTTCGCGGCCGGCACCTTCGCCTGGTCCCCGGCCCTCGACCGCCCCGGCCACACCGACGAGCGCATCCAGCGGGCGACGGCCAACCTGCTCGACCACGTCTGCAAGGAGGGCTAGACCGTATAAGTGCACTGCTTGCGGGGTTCGGGTCCGCCCCGGGTCTACGTATCAGGGCCTGTCCGGTGAGGCGGGCGGGAGGGCGTCCGCGGTGCGCGTTGGTCGCCCGCTTGCCTCCGGGCGCTCCCCGCGGCGGAGCCGCCGATCGGTGGGGTCGGCACCGACAGTCTCCCCCAGCCAGGGGGTACATCCCCAGCCTTCGACCGGGGGCCCCCTCGGCTCGGGGTGGGTGCCACGGGGGTTTTCCACGCCGGCGGGGCCCATGCTGGTAAGGGGTGGCAACTACGCGCGTGGAACGGGCCGGGAGGGGGCTTCGTGACAGACTCGGGGCCAGTGACCTCCCCTTTCTCGCCGAACCGGGGCGAGAACCACCCTGAGGACTGAGACACCTTGAGCGGATTTGTCACCAAGCCCGAGCCGGTCCAGGTACCCGGCCTGGTCCACCTGCACACCGGCAAGGTGCGCGATCTCTACCGTGCGGAGAACGGCGACCTGGTGATGGTGGCCAGCGACCGGACCTCCGCCTTCGACTGGGTGCTGCCGACCGACATCCCCGACAAGGGCCGGATCCTTACTCAGCTCTCGCTGTGGTGGTTCGAGCGGATCGCCGACATCGTGCCCAACCACGTGATCTCCACCGAGGTCCCGGCCGGCGCGCCCGCCGACTGGAAGGGCCGCACCCTGGTCTGCCGCGCCCTGGACATGGTCCCGGTGGAGTGCGTGGCCCGCGGCTACCTGGCCGGTTCCGGTCTGGTGGAGTACCAGGCGGACCGTACGGTCTGCGGCATCGCGCTGCCCGAGGGGCTGGAGAACGGCTCCGAACTGCCCGCGCCGATCTACACCCCGGCGCTGAAGGCCGAGGTCGGCGAGCACGACGAGAACGTCTCCTACGAGGAGACCGCCCGCCGGATCGGCGCCGAGCTGGCCGCCACCCTGCGGCAGACCACGCTGGCCGTGTACTCCCGGGCCCGGGACATCGCCCGCGAGCGGGGGATCATCCTCGCCGACACCAAGTTCGAGTTCGGCCTGCGCAACGGCGAACTGGTGATCGGCGACGAGGTGCTCACCCCGGACTCCTCCCGCTTCTGGCCCGTCCACCAGTGGGAGCCGGGCCACGCCCAGCCGTCCTTCGACAAGCAGTTCATCCGCGACTGGCTGACCTCGCCCGAGTCCGGTTGGGACCGCGGTAGCGAACTCCCGCCGCCCGCGCTGCCCGCCGACGTCGTCGAGCGCAGCCGCGCCAAGTACGTCGAGGCCTACGAGCGCCTGACCGGCCTCAGCTGGGTCTGAGGGCCGAAGGCCGCCGGAGCCCCGCGCCCTCCGGGCCGCCCGCACCCCTGGAGTCCCCGCTGCCCCAGGGGCGCGAGCGGCCCGACGGCGTGCGCCGGGGCGGCCGGACGGCACGCCCCCGTCGCGCCGCCGCCCTGACCGGCGGTCAGATCCAGCCGTGCTCGCGCGCCACCCGGACCGCCGCGTGGCGGTTCTCCGCCCCCAGCTTGGTGGCGGCGGAGGAGAGGTAGTTGCGTACCGTCCCGGGGGAGAGCGAGGCCCTTTCGGCGATCTCGGCGATCGAGGTGCCGTCGGCGGCCAGCTCCAGCACATCGGTCTCCCGGGGCGTCAGCGGGCTCTCCCCGGCGCTGATCGCGTCGGCGGCCAGCTCGGGATCCACGTACCGACCGCCGGCCCGGACGGTGCGGATGATCCCGGCCAGCTCCTCGGCCGAGACGGTCTTTGGCAGGAAGGCGCGCACCCCGACCTCCAGCGCGCGCTTCAGGTAGCCGGGGCGGCCGTGGCCGGTGACGATCATGGCCCGGCAGCCCGGCAGCCGCTTGCGCAGCTCGGCCGCCACCTCGATGCCGTCCAGACCGGGCATCTGGAGGTCGAGCACGGCGACGTCAGGCCGGTGCGCCTCGGCCATCGCCAGCGCCTCGGGCCCGGAGGCGGCCTGGGCGACCACGGTGATGTCCTCCTCCAGCGCCAGCAGGGCGGCCATCGCGCCCCGGATCAGGTGCTCGTCGTCGGCGAGCAGGACGCAGATGCCCGGCGGCGGCGCTGCGCAGGCGGGGGCTCCGGTGGTGGGCCTGGTCATCCGGTGGTCTCCTCCAGGGCGGTGTCGGTGCGGCCGTCGGCCAGGGGCAGGATCGCGGTGAGCCGGTGCCGCCCGGCGCCGGGCTTGCGGCAGGTGAGTTCGCCGCCGAGTGCGGTCAGCCGTTCGCGGAGTCCGGCCAGCCCGGTGCCGCTGCCCGTACTGGGCTTGGGGATCGTGGGCACCCCGTCGTTCTCGATCTCCAGCACGGCCCGTCCGCCGGTCAGTTCCAGCCGGATCGAGCAGTACCTGGCGTCGCTGTGCCGCAGCACGTTGGTGGTCGCCTCGCGGATCACCCAGCCGAGCACCGACTGGACGGTGGGCGGCAGGGTGCCGGTGTCCGGGGCCAGCTCGGCGGTGCACTCGACCTGGGCGGAGCGCAACACCGAGCGCGCGCCAGCCAGTTCGACCCGGAGGTCGGCGGCCCGGTAGCCGCGCACCACGTCGCGGACCTCGCGGTGCGACTCCTGGGCGATCCGCTGCACCTCGGCCATCTGGTCGGCGGCCTCCGGGCGGCCCCGGCGGGCCAGCTGGACGGCGAGCTCGCTCTTCAGTGCGATGGTGGTCAGGTTGCGGCCCATCACGTCGTGCAGGTCGCGCGAGAACCGCAACCGCTCCTCGGCCACCGCCAGCTGCGCCTGGCTCTCCCGTGCGGCGTCCAGCTCCCAGACCACCTTGATGACCCAGGCCGAGATGCGCCAGGCGGCGGCCATGAAGGCGGTCCACAAGGCGGTGATGATCACCACCCCGACCGTGGCGGGGAGGGAACACCCGGTGAAGTGCCCTACCAGGCCGATCAGTGCCACGGCCGCCGCGCAGGTCAGGATGCCGGAGCGGAGCGGCAGTGCGACGAACACCGGAGCGAGGCTGTAGGTCACCAGGTAGGCGATCGCGGTGGCGGTGGCCGGAAGCTGCTCGTCCCCGTGGGCCGGGGCGGCCAGTAGGAGCACCGGGACGGCGGCGGTCAGCAGCAGTCCGTTGGCGACCAGCCACCCGGTGGGCCTGCCGCGGCGGCCGACGTAGTGGTCCAGGGTGGCGCGCAGGGTGCAGATGGCCAGCACGGCGCCGGCTACGGAGGCCGTCATCGCGGCCGGAAGCAGGACCGGGGGGCGGGGGTGCAGGCTGGCGACGGAGTTCAGTGCGATCAGCGGCTGGATCAGCTCGGTCAGATACATCGACCAGCGGAAGTAGATCTCCGTGCGCTGCGGCTTCCCGGTGGCCCGCCAGCGTCGCACCGGTCTGCTCAGATCCACGTTTGATCGCCCCGTTCCCCCGAATCCATGATTGCGCTGTCTTCCTATCAGTCAAGGGCGTGGGCGAACTGAACCGGGGGGCGGGCGAAATGAACCGGCCTCAGCCGCGCGGCTCCCAGCGGAACCAGCGGCGGGCGGCCCAGACGGCGACGGCGATCCAGAGCACGGCCAGCCCGAGGTGCGGGAGGGCCTTGGCCCAGGTGCCGAGGAAGTCGGTGGCGGCGGAGCTGCCGTCGGTGCCGAACCAGCCGATCCGCACCAGCTGGAAGGCCGGGGTGGTGGGCAGCGCGCGGCAGAAGGTGGCGAGCTGGTGCGGCAGGATCTCCAGGGGGATCATCATTCCGGAGCCGAGCTGTGCGAGCAGCATGATCGGCAGGGTGCTGATCCCGGCGCTCTCGACGGTCTTGGTGAAGGCGCTGGTGGCGGCCGCCAGAACGACCATCAGGGCGATGCCGAGCACCAGCCCGAGCACCAGCAGGACCGGGTTCACCGGCGCCGGCAGCTTCAGCACCACGGCCCCGCCGACGCCCAGGACGACGCACTCCACGAGCGCGAGGATCACCGAGGGGACGGCCGTCCCGCCGAGTATCTCCAGATCGGTCGCCTCGCCGGTGCGCATCCGCTTGAGCACCAGGGCGATGCGGCGGCCGACGTACGCGGCGGTCAGGTTGTAGTAGACGACGAACATCAGGATCATCCCCGCCACCGCGCTGATCAAGGTGGCGTGCTGGTCGAGATCCGGCTTGTGGGTGGCCATCTGCTTGAGCATGGAGTGCACCACGAGGACCATCGCCGCCGGCATCGCCAGGGCCATGTACAGCGCGGTGCGGTTGCGCAGCAGCAGGGTGGTCTCGGCGCGGCCGAGGGCGATCAGCCGGCCGAAGGACGAGGTCCGGTCCGGAGCGGCGGTGGCGGTCAGGCTGGTCATCGGGCGGATCCGATCAGAGCGGGGGTGTCGGTGTCGTCGTTGTTGTCGGTGTCGTTGTCGGCCTCCGCGGCGATCGCCAGGAAGGCCTCTTCGAGCGAGGCACTGCGGGCGTCCAGGGCGCCGAGCTCGATCTCGTGGTGCGCCGCCCAGCCGAGCAGCTCGGTGAGGGTGGCCTGGAGCCGCGGGGTGCGCAGGGTGATCCGGCGGCCCTCGGCGCTGACCTCGGCGTCCAGCGGCGGCAGGCTGAGGTCCTGGTGGCGGCCGTGCCGCTCGGGCAGCTCGAAGGTGATCCTGGACGGGCGGTCGGCGATCACCTGGGCGACGCTGCCGCCGGTGACCACCCGGCCCCGGTGCATGATGGCGAGGCGGTCGGCGAGCTCCTGCGCCTCCTCCAGGTAGTGCGTGGTCAGCAGCACCGTGGTGCCCTGGGCCCGCAGCTCGCGGACCAGCCGCCAGACGGCGGCCCGGGCCTCCGGGTCCAGGCCGGTGGAGGGTTCGTCCAGGAAGAGCACCTCGGGACGGCCGAGCAGCGCCATGGCCAGGTCGAGCCGGCGCCGCTCGCCGCCGGAGAGCTGCTTGACCCGTACCCGGCGCCGGTCCAGCAGGCCGACCAGGTCGAGCGCCTCGTCCACCGGGCGGGCGCCGCTGGTGAGCCCGGACCAGGTGCGGCCGGTCTCGGCGACGGTGAGCTCGGAGGGGAAGCCGCCTTCCTGCAGCATGATCCCGATCCGGGGCCGGACCAGCGCCCGCGCCCGGTACGGGTCGTGGCCGAGCACCTGGACCGTTCCCCCGGTCGGGGCGGCCAGGCCCTCGATCAGCTCCATGGTGGAGGTCTTTCCCGCGCCGTTGGTACCGAGCAGGGCGAAGAGCTCACCCCGGCGGACGGTGAGGTCGATGCCGCGGACGGCGTCGAAACCGGCCGGTCCGGCGGGACCGTAGCGGCGCTGCAGGCCGCGGACCTCGATGGCGGGCTGCTGCTCGGAGGAGCTGCTGTTCTTCATGCCCTCAGCCTCCCGTCGGCCGGGCGGCGGGGGCAGTGCGTGCCGTCATCGAAGGCCGGTGCGGATCCACGGACCGGCGATGACAAATGTCATGAGTGGAGGAGTGGTGGAGATGCGCGGCCGGCGGAGAACGCCCGGGGAAAGCCGGCCGGGGTGGAGGCGGCGGCCGGATACGGCGAAGGCCCCCTCGGTCGAGGGGGCCTTCGCAACTGGAGCGGACGACGAGATTCGAACTCGCGACCCTCACCTTGGCAAGGTGATGCTCTACCAACTGAGCCACGTCCGCACGATCTTCAATTATGAGTACTGCGAGAGTACTACGAGCGGACGACGAGATTCGAACTCGCGACCCTCACCTTGGCAAGGTGATGCTCTACCAACTGAGCCACGTCCGCACGGTGCGTTTCGGCGTTTCCGCCTGGTGCACCAGCCGCCTCTCCGGTTCCCCGTTGCGGCGACGAGGAATACTCTACCCCATCTTTCGGGGTGGTCGCCCCACCCTTCCCGCCGACGCGGTCGGGGCGGGGGCGACGGGTCTGCCGGGGCGGGTCAGTTCGCCTCGGCGAAAGCCTCGTAGACGTGCTTGGGGATCCGGCCGCGGGCGGGCAGTTCCATGCCGCGCGACTGGGCCCAGGCGCGGACCGCGGCCGGGTCGGGGGTGAGCGCGGTGCGACGGAAGGACTTGCCGGTGCGGCTCTGACGGCGCCCGGCGGCGACGAACGGAGCGAGGGCCTCCCGCAGCTTCTCCGCGTTGTCCACGGACAGGTCGATCTCGTACGACTTCCCGTCTACGCCGAAGTGGACGGTTTCCGCCGCGGCGCCGCCGTCCAGGTCGTCGGAGAGCGTGACAACTACACGCTGAGCCATGGGTGTCAATCCTCTCGGGCAATTCGGCCGTCGGGCGCGGGCTGCGCTCGCCGACCCCGTGCACCGGCTGGGAATGATGAGCAGGCGGACGGCATCGGCTCATGCCGATACGCCCGACTCTCCGTTGCCGGTCGCCCTATTCTGCACCCGAAGCGGGCGGAAATCGAAGGCCTCCATGCATTCTTTTTCCGAATTTTCATCGGTCTTCACGCCTGGCGGATAGTCTCGATACGGGTGGTCGATCTGTCCGGAGTGCCGGTATTCGGGCGTTCCCGTGGATGCTCCACAAGGGGGATTTAAGCCGCCGAAAGTGGGCAGTCCAGGAGGTGGCTGAGTGCCCTGGAACCCTTGGTGCGTAAGGGGCGTTGGTCTACGCGCGTTGCCCTGACCGGCAGGCAAACTCGGCCGAAAGCCCCGGTAGTCTGAAGGTCCCCCGCCTTCACGCACCACACCACCGGGAGTGCAAGTGGCACGCGTCGTAGTCGACGTCATGCTCAAGCCGGAGATCCTCGACCCCCAGGGACAGGCGGTGCAGCGTGCACTGCCCCGTCTGGGATTCGACGGGATCGCCGATGTCCGTCAGGGCAAGCGTTTCGAACTGGAGCTGGAAGGGCCGGTGGACGACGCCGCGCTCGCCCGCATCCGCGAAGCCGCCGAGACCTTCCTCGCCAACACCGTGATCGAGGACTTCACCGTCCGCATCGAGGAGGAGGCGAAGTGACGACCCGCGTAGGCGTAGTCACTTTCCCCGGCTCTCTCGACGACCGTGACGCTCAGCGCGCGGTCCGCCTGGCCGGCGCCGAGCCGGTTGCCCTCTGGCACCGTGACAAGGATCTCCACCAGGTCGACGCGGTCGTCCTGCCGGGCGGATTCAGTTACGGCGACTATCTCCGGGCCGGTGCCATCTCCCGCTTCTCGCCTGTGATGGAGGCCGTCATCGAGCAGGCGAAGCTGGGAATGCCGGTCCTCGGCATCTGCAACGGCTTCCAGGTGCTCACTGAGTCGCACTTGCTGCCCGGTGCGATGCTCCGCAACAACCACCTGCACTTCATCTGCCGTGAGCAGAAGCTGCGCGTGGAGAATGCGGGTACCGCGTGGACGTCTGATTACCAGGCGGGACAAGAGATTTACATCCCGCTGAAGAACATGGACGGCCGCTACACCGCCGACGCCCGCACCATCGACGAGCTCGAGGCCGAGGGCCGGGTCGTTTTCCGCTACCTGGCCAGTGGTCCGGGCGAGGTGGGCAACCCGAACGGTTCGCTCAATGACATTGCCGGCATCTGCAACGCCGCCGGCAACGTCGTCGGTCTGATGCCGCACCCGGAGCACGCCGTCGAACCGCTGGTCGGCACCGGCGGGACCGATGGTCTGGGCTTCTTCACTTCCGTTCTGAAGCAGCTGGTGAACACCTGATGTCCCTCGACACCGTCAAGAACGCCGAGCAGACCCCGGACGCCGCCCAGCCCTGGGCCGAGCTCGGTCTGAAGGAAGACGAGTACGCCCGGATCCGGGAGATCCTCGGCCGCCGCCCCACCGGCGCCGAGCTGGCGATGTACTCCGTCATGTGGTCGGAGCACTGCTCGTACAAGAGCTCCAAGGTGCACCTGAAGCAGTTCGGTGAGAAGAAGCCGGACAGCAACGCGATGCTGGTCGGTATCGGCGAGAACGCCGGCGTCGTGGACGTCGGCCAGGGTTACGCGGTCACCTTCAAGGTCGAGTCGCACAACCACCCGTCGTACATCGAGCCCTACCAGGGCGCGGCCACGGGCATCGGCGGCATCGTCCGCGACATCCTGGCGATGGGCGCCCGGCCGGTCGCCGTGATGGACCCGCTGCGCTTCGGTGCGGCCGACCACCCGGACACCCGGCGCGTGCTGCCCGGGATCGTCTCGGGCATCGGCGGATACGGCAACTGCCTGGGCCTGCCCAACATCGGCGGCGAGGTCGTCTTCGACTCCTGCTACCAGGGCAACCCGCTGGTCAACGCGCTCTGCGTGGGCGTGATGAAGCACGAGGACATCCACCTCGCGCAGGCCTCGGGCGCCGGCAACAAGGTCATCCTGTACGGCGCCCGGACGGGCGGCGACGGCATCGGCGGTGTTTCGGTGCTGGCCTCGGAGACCTTCGACGCTACCGGCCCGGCCAAGCGCCCCGCCGTCCAGGTCGGCGACCCGTTCCAGGAGAAGCTGCTCATCGAGTGCACCCTGGAGATCTTCGCCGAGAAGCTGGTCAAGGGCATCCAGGACCTCGGCGGCGCCGGGCTGTCCTGCGCCACCAGCGAGCTGGCCTCGGCCGGCTCGGGCGGCATGCGGATCGAGCTGGACACCGTGCCGCTGCGCGACCACACGCTCTCGCCGGAGGAGATCCTCATGAGCGAGTCGCAGGAGCGCATGTGCGCGATCGTCGAGCCCGACAAGGTCGACCGCTTCCTGGAGATCTGCGAGAAGTGGGACGTCATCGCCACCGTGATCGGTGAGGTGACCGACGGCGAGCGCCTGGAGATCTTCTGGCACGGTGAGCTGGTGGTGGACGTACCGCCGCGCACCGTCGCCCACGAGGGCCCGACCTACCACCGCCCGTACGCCCGCCCGAGCTGGCAGGACGCGCTGCAGGCCGACGCGCCGACGGGGGCCCGGCTCGCCCGGCCCGCCGACGGCGAGGCGCTGAAGGCGGACCTGCTGAAGGTCGTCGCCTCGCCCAACCAGGCCTCCAAGGCGTGGATCACCGACCAGTACGACCGCTTCGTGCTCGGCAACACGGTGCTCGCCTCGCCCGAGGACTCCGGCATGATCCGGATCGACGAGGGGACCGACCTCGGTGTCTCCCTCGCCACCGACGGCAACGGCCGCTACACCAAGCTGGACCCGTACACCGGCGCCCAGCTGGCCCTGGCCGAGGCGTACCGCAACGTCGCGGCCGGCGGCGCCAAACCGCTCGCCGTCTCCGACTGCCTCAACTTCGGCTCCCCCGAGGACCCGGACGTGATGTGGCAGTTCGCCGAGGCCACCCGCGGCCTGGCCGACGCCTGCCAGGTGCTCGGCACCCCGGTCACCGGCGGCAACGTCTCGCTCTACAACCAGACCGGCGAGGTCGCCATCCACCCGACCCCCGTGGTCGCGGTGCTCGGCGTCATCGACGACGTCAACCGGCGCACCCCGATCGGCTTCGGCGAGGCCGGCCAGCTGCTCTACCTGCTCGGTGACACCGCCGACGAACTGGGCGGCTCCGCCTGGTCGCAGGTCATCCACGACCACCTCGGCGGCCTGCCGCCCAAGGTGGACCTGGAGCGCGAGCGGCTGCTCGGCGAGATCCTGATCGCCGCCTCGCGCGACGGCATGATCGACGCCGCGCACGACCTCTCGGACGGCGGTCTGGGCATGGCGCTGGTGGAGAGCTGCCTCAAGGGCGGCAACGGTGCCCGGGTCGTGGCGCCGGAGGGCATGGACCCGTTCGTGTTCCTGTTCTCCGAGTCGGCTGGGCGCGCGGTGGTCGCGGTGCCGCGCAGCGAGGAGGTCCGGTTCAACGACATGTGCGGTGCGCGCGGCCTCCCGGCCACCCGCATCGGTGTCGTGGACGGCGAAACCCTCGACGTCCAGGGCCAGTTCAGCGTCTCGCTGACCGAGCTCAAGGACGCGCACACCGGCGTCATCGAGGCGCTGCTCGCCTAGTCCGTTCGCGCGCGGCCCCGTCCGGGGCGGCGGAAGAGTGGTCAGGGGCGCGGGGAACCGCGCCCCTGACCGCTGTCGCGGCCGGTACTCGACCCGGCCGTGCGCCCGGTCGGCCGGTCCGCGGTTCCGCTCACCGGCGCTCTGATGATTCGTTAGCCTGCCGGGTATGACCAAGCCCCGTGTGTACGACCCCGTCAAGGTCCGCGCCGCCCTCGCCGGGCAGACCGAGGTGCTGCGCGGCGCGGTCCGCGAGCTGTGCGCCCGTCCCGAGGCCGAGGAGATGCTCGACCGGCCGACCAGGCTGGGGGACTGGAAGGTCCGGCAGCTGGTCGCGCACCTCGGCCAGGCGCTGGAGATGCTGCCCGTGCGGCTCGACGCCCGGCCGCCGGAGGGCGATCCGCTGCCCCTGGTCGAGTGGGTCGGTCTGACGCGGACCGCGGCCGCGGCGGTCGAGGAGATGGTCGAGGAGCACGCGCGGAAGGCCTTCGGGGGCACCCCCGAGGAGGTGGCCCGGGAGTTCGACCGGGTCGCCGACGCACTGCTGAGCGCCCTGGACCGCCCCGAAGTCACCGACTTCGGACGGAAGTTCGCGAGCCGCTTCGGCCCGATACTGATGACCGACGTACTGGTCACCCGTCTGGTCGAGGCCGTGGTGCACGCGGACGACCTCGCGGACGCGCTCGGCCTGGCCGGCTTCCCGCACGTCAAGCAGGCGGTGGCCGCCGTCACCCGGCTGCTGGCCGACGCGTTCGCCGCGCAGGTCCCCGGAGGCTCAGTGGAGTTGAGGATCCCCCCGTACGCCGTGGTGCAGGCCGTACCCGGGCCGAGGCACACCCGGGGCACCCCGCCGAACGTCGTCGAGACCGACCCGCTCAGCTGGATCCGCCTCGCCACCGGACGCACCGACTGGGCCGCCGCGGTCGAGTCCACCGCGGTCTCGGCCAGCGGGGAGCGCAGCGACCTCTCCGGGTACCTGCCCGTCATGGGCTGACGGACGCCTGTGCCGAAGCCGTAGCGGAGGGCCAAGTAAGCTCACCAACCGGCCGGAGAGGCAAGGACGATGGGGGAGTGGGCATGACCGGGCAGGGCCACGCGATACCGCCGCTGCGGGCCGGACGGCGCCCGGCCGGGGCCGCGCTGCTGGGCTGGCTGGACGACGACCGAGCCCCCCGGCTCTGCCGGATCGCCGGAGCACCCGGCTCGGGCAAGACCCACCTGCTGGAGTGGCTGGTCCAGGCCTGCGGCGGTGAAGTTGCCCCGGAGCGGCGGCTGCACGCCGCGGTCCCGGCCGACGGCACGAGCGTCCGGGGCGTGGTCTGGGCGCTCGGCCGCCGACTCGGCGTGGTCGCCCGCACTCCCGGTGACCTGCTCAGCGCGCTGGCCGAGGGCGACGGCCGGACGGTCGTCTGCCTGCCCGGCCTCAACCGGGCCGCCGACCCCGCCCGGTTGGTCGCCGAACTCCTCGACCCGCTGCTACGCCTGCCCCGGGTCCGGCTGATCGTGGAGGCCCCGGAGGGCAGTCCCGAGGCGCTCGGCCTCACCGCCGTCGAGCAGCCCGCCGTCCTCGACCTCGACCTGCCGCAGTGGACCGACCAGGCCCGCTACCAGCGCTGGTGCGCGGGCCTGAACGCCGACCCCGCCGGCTACCCGAGCCCGGGCGCCGCGCTCGGCCGCACCCGGCCCGACGCTCCCGCCACCGTGGCCCAACTGGCCGCCCGGGTGCCGCGCCGCGGTGACGGCGGCCTCGACCCGACCGCCGCCGACGAGCGGGTGCTCTCCGAACTCTGGACGGCGACCACCCGCGAGGGCGGCACCGTCGGGTTGCTGGCCGACCCGGCCATGCTCACCTGTGCGGGGCCGGTCGCGGTGACCGCCGCCCTGGAGGACATCGGCGGCCCGATCCCGGCCGCCTGGGACGCGGCCGGGCCGGCGCTGATCGCCGAACCCGACCCCGGCGTACGGGCCGCCCTGCTGCGCACCCGGCTGATCGGCCTGGACGACCGGGCCGCCGAGCGGCTCGCCACCGTGCCCGCGCCCTGGCGCGGGGCCTGGGCGCTCTGGCCCAACTCCTCGATCGGCTGGCCCGGTCCGGTGGCCTCGCTGGCTCTCGGCGCGGGCGCCTACGCGGGCCAACTGCTGCTCGCCGACCCGGGGGGCACCGTCCGCACCGTCCAGGCGGAGACCGGTGTCCCGCTGGCCCGGGTGGCCACGCCGGGTCCCGAGCCGTTGCGGGCGCTCGCCGTCACCGCCGTCGGCGAGGTGCTGCTGCTGGACGCCTCGGGCGGCCTGGAGGCGGTACCGGCTCCAGGGGGCGCCGCCGAACAGCCCTCGGCGACGGCGGGCCCGCTGGACGCGCTGCGCGGTGCGGCCGAGGGCGGCCTGAGCGCGCTGGCCACCGTCCCCGGCCTGCCCGGCTCGGCGCCCGCGGTGGCCGACGAGTCCGGTTCGGTGCACTGGTACCAGGACGGCGCGGTACTCACCGAGCGGCTGCACGCCGGCCCGGTGACGGCGCTCGCGGGTGCCGTCGTGGACGGCCGTCCGGTGCTGGTCTGCGGCGGCTTCGACGGGACCGTCCGGGCCTGGTGGCCCGGTACGGCGCCACACGCCGAGCCGTCGGCCCGTCGTCAGGGGCCGGTCAACGCGGTCGCCGCGGCCGGGACCCCGGCCGGCCTGGTGCTCGCCGCCGCCTGGGCCGACGGCCTGGTCCGGATCAGCGCGCCGCACCGCCTCGAGCCGCTGGACCTGCGCCTCGGCTCCCAGGTCTGGGCCCTCACCCTGGCCGACGGCCGGCTGGTCCTCGGCACCTCGGACGGCATCGCCGCGATCGAGTACTGACCCGAAACGCGGGGGACCGCGTGGGCTGCCGGGGCCGCTCGCGCGGCCCGGTGGGGCGGGGCCCCGCGGTTACGGCACGCTCGGACCGCTGATGTAGGTGCCGTCGGCGGTGTACGGCCAGGCGTTGGGAAGGCAGCCGTTGAGGCCGTAGATCTGCTGCATCATCGCCGGGGCGAGCTTGCCCTTGCCGGGGCAGCCTTCGTGGCCGTGGCCGATCCGGTGGCCGACCTCGTGATTGATGATCAGGGCGCGGTAGTCGTCGATCGATCCGGTGAACTGCGGCGAACCGGTGTTCCAGCGCTTGAGGTTGACCACGACCTGCGGGCCGACGTCGCAGTTCACCTCGCCGCCGGTGTTCAGTCCACCGGTCGCGCAGATCGCGTCGACGGTGGCCGGTGAGGCGATCTTGATGGTGAAGTCGTACTTGCCGTCGGACACCAGCTGGAAGCCGTCCTTGCCGTTGGTGGTCCAACTCCGCTTGTCGGAAAGGATGTTGTGGATCTGCTTGGCGGCGGCCTGGGCGTCGATCCCGATGCCGTCCTCGACCTCGACCTTGTAGCGGCGGATGTTGCCCTGCCCGGCGGCGGCGCCGTCGGCGACGGCCGTGGTGAAGGAGCCCTTGCCCTTGGCCGGTCCGGGGTCGGCCGAACCGCTCGCCGAGGACGAGGACGAGGACGGCGACGACGAGGGCGAGGACGTGGCGCCAGGTGAACTCGGCGTCTCCACCCGGCCGCTGGGGCTGTCCGAACCGCCGGCGGCGGGCGACTCGCTCATCGACGGGACCGCCCGGGCCTGGGTGGTCGGACCGGCGGTCGGCCTGTCGCTGCCGCCGCCGGGCACCACCAGCGCGGCGGCCGCGGCGAGGCCTCCGCCCAGCAGTGCGAGCTGAATGGCCAGTCTGCGTCGCTTGGCCTGCCGGCGTCGTCTGGCCTGCCGGCGGTTCGGGGCGGCCTGGGACCGGCTCTTCGTAGTTGCTCGCACGCGTACGCTCTCTGGTCGCCCGACAGGGTGATGCACTGTCAACTCGTTGACGGTGTCGACCACCCTTGCATGCCGCGCGGCGGGCTGTCCACATACTCCCAATTCGGCTGGAGCGCAAGACCCCCGATGCCACGGATGGTGCCCGAACGCCTCCGGACCGTGTGCGGGGCGCGGATGGCAGACTTCACTGCATGACCAACTACAAGAACCTGCTCGGCGGACCGGAGCCGACCCTGCTGCCCGAGGACGAGCAGCCGTACCGGATGCTCGGCGAGGAGTCGGCGTCCCCGACCCAGGTCGCGGCGGCGTTCCCGACCTTCTCGCTGGCCTGGGCGATGCTCGCCGACGACGCCTTCGACGCCGGTCGAGTGGTGGAGTCGTACGCCTACGCGCGCACCGGTTACCACCGGGGCCTGGACGCGCTGCGCCGCAACGGCTGGAAGGGCCACGGCCCGGTGCCGTGGGAGCACCGGGGCAACCGGGGGTTCCTGCGCTGCCTCGCGGGCCTGGCCCGCGCGGCGGAGGCGATCAAGGAGACCGAGGAGGCCGAGCGCTGCTGGCAGTTCCTGCGCGACAGCAGCGCGGAGGCGTACGCCGAGCTCAAGCAGTAGCTGACCGCCACTCATGCCGAAGGGGTGCCCTCCGCCGTCGCGGAGGGCACCCCTGGCGCTTTCGGGGCCCGGTAGCCCGGTGGGCCGGGACCTCGCCCGGTGGGCCGGGACCTACTCGATGCCGCCGGGCCCTACTTGATGCGGTTGCCGGCCGAGCGCAGCTGCTGGGCGGCCTCGAGCACGCGGGCGGCCATGCCCGCCTCGGCCAGCTTGCCCCAGGTGCGCGGGTCGTAGGTGCTCTTCTTGCCGACCTCGCCGTCGACCTTCAGCACACCGTCGTAGTTCTTGAACATGTGGTCCGCGACCGGCCGGGTGAACGCGTACTGGGTGTCGGTGTCGAGGTTCATCTTCACGACGCCGTTCTCCAGCGCGGTGGCGATCTCCTGCGGGGTGGAGCCGGAGCCGCCGTGGAAGACGAAGTCGAACGGGTCGGTCTTGCCGTACTGCTTGCCGATCGCGTCCTGCAGCTCGCGCAGCAGCTCCGGCTTCAGCACCACGTTGCCCGGCTTGTAGACACCGTGGACGTTGCCGAAGGAGGCGGCCAGCAGGTAGCGGCCCTTCTCGCCCAGGCCCAGGGCCTCGGCGGTGCGGACGGCGTCGTTGACGGTGGTGTACAGCTCGTCGTTGATCTCGTGCGAGACGCCGTCCTCCTCGCCACCGGTCGGGGTGATCTCGACCTCAAGGATGATCTTGGCGGCGGCGGCCTGGGCGAGCAGCTCCTGGGCGATGGTCAGGTTGTCGCTCAGGGTCTCGGCGGAGCCGTCCCACATGTGCGACTGGAAGAGCGGGTTCTGGCCCTTGGCCACGCGCTCGGCGGAGATCGCCAGCAGCGGGCGGACGTAGCCGTCCAGCTTGTCCTTCGGGCAGTGGTCGGTGTGCAGCGCGACGGTGATGTCGTACTTGGCGGCCACGATGTGGGCGAACTCGGCGAGCGCGACGGCGCCGGTCACCATGTCCTTCTTGTGCTGGCCGCCGAGGAACTCCGCGCCACCGGTGGAGATCTGGATGATGCCGTCGCTCTCGGCCTCGGCGAAACCGCGCAGGGCGGCGTGCAGCGTCTGTGACGAGGTGACGTTGATGGCCGGGTAGGCGAACTTGCCTGCCTTGGCCCGGTCGAGCATCTCGTTGTAGACCTCGGGAGTTGCGATGGGCATGCGAATCCGCTCCTGTCGGTGTGGGGCGCTCGGACGACTCTGTCCAAGACGCGGTACGCCTGGGTCGAAATGAGGCACTTGCTGGCCGGCGCGACGCTGCGCTGCGGCTCCGGCACCCGGTTCGACGGTGCCGACCGCGGTACGAGGGACGAGGGTGGTTCCATGACCGCGAGGCGGACACCTGTGCCATCTTCCCAGACTCGTCCCCCGGGGTCACCCAGCGGCCCACCACCTGGGACGGAGCCCTTCGAAGCGGGCCGCGAAGGTGCTGCCGGGGCCCCGGCAGCACCGGTGTCTTCAGCTCTTCGCCAGCCCGGAACGCTATCCTGCGCGCGTGGACACCATGAACCAGCTAGCCGTCAACGTGCTCGACGCAAAGTCGCTGATCTCGTCGCTGGGTGCCATCGGGCTGCTCGCGATCATCTTCGCCGAGACGGGCCTGCTGATCGGGTTCTTCTTTCCCGGCGACTCCCTACTGATCCTGGCCGGAGTGGCCGCCTCCAGCGCCGCCTCCACGGTGCTCGGCGAGGGCGCCAGGCTCCCGGCCGCGGTGCTCTTCCTCGGCGCGCCGATCTGCGCCGTCGCCGGAGCGCAGCTCGGCCATCTGATCGGCGCCAAGGTCGGACCACGGCTGTTCGACAAGCCCGAGTCGAAGATCTTCCGCCGGGAGTACGTGGTCAAGGCGGAGGAGTACTTCGACAAGTTCGGCCCGGCGAAGGCCGTGGTGATGGCCCGCTTCATCCCGATCGTGCGGACCTTCCTCAACCCGGTCGCGGGCACGCTGGAGATGCCGGCCAGGACCTTCTTCACCTGGAACGTGGTCGGCGGTGTGCTGTGGACCGAGTCCATGCTGGCGATCGGCTACTTCTTCGGTGACGCGATGGCGCCGGTGATCGACAAGTACCTGATCCCGGCGATGGCGCTGATCGTCCTGATCTCGGTCTCGCCGATCATCGTCGAGGTGCTGCGGGAGCGCAAGAAGAAGAAGGCCGGCCCGGCCACCGAGGGCGGCGAGCCGGTCGGCACCGGGGGCGGCCGCCACCGCAAGGTCTGAACGGGGCGGCCCGGACGACGGCGACGGCCGGTGTTTCACGTGAAACCACGTGAAACACCGGCCGTCGCCGTATCTGCTCGACCCGCGGGCTTACAGGCCCAGGTCGTCCAGGGTGTAGGCGGTGTAGTAGCGCAGGCCCGCCTTTTCGATCGCCGGGGCCGCGCCGCGCTCCACGATCACCGCGACGCCGACCACCTCGGCGCCGGCCTCACGCAGCGCCTCGACGGCGGTGAGCACCGATCCGCCGGTGGTGGAGGTGTCCTCGACCGCCAGCACCCGGCGGCCCTTGACGTCCGGGCCCTCGATCCGGCGCTGCAGACCGTGCGCCTTGCCCGTCTTGCGGACCACGAAGGCGTCGAGCTTGCGGCCGCGGGCGGCGGCGGCGTGCATCATCGCGGTGGCCACCGGGTCGGCGCCCAGGGTCAGCCCGCCCACGGCGTCGTACTCCAGGTCCGCGGTGGCGTCCAGCATGACCTTGCCCACCAGCGGCGCCGCCTCGGCGTCCAGCGTGACGCGGCGCAGGTCCACGTAGTAGTCGGCCTCCAGGCCGGAGGAGAGGGTGACCTTGCCGTGTACGACGGCCTTGTCCTTGATCTGCGCCAGCAGGGCGTCGCGGTCATTGTTCATGAGCAGCCAGTCTAGGCCCCGGACCCCTGCGCGACCGCGAAGGGCCCGCACCGGCACGGCGGAACCCGGGGAGCCGGAACCGGCCGCGCACGCGGCAGGTCGCACCCGGGCCCGCGCGCGTGCGCAACAGCGGGCCGCCGGTGGACCCGGTCCAGTCTCCCCCGGGGACGTCAGCGTCGGCGGAGGGCGCGCACCAGGATCACCGCGCCACCGATCAGCGCCACTCCACCGCCGATCACCCACGGCATCGCGCCGCGGTCACCGACCGGGCCGCCGCTGACCGGGGTCACGTCCGTACCGGCCCAGCGGGTGGCGGCCCGGTCACGGGCGCTGCGGGCGGGCGGCGCGGGCGCGTACCGGCCGCGCGGCGGGGCGTGGTCCACCTCCTCGGCCGAGCGGCCGACGATGCTCCGGCGTACCGGGCCGGTGAGCGGTTCGTCCGCAGAGCCGAGACCGTGCTCGTACTCCTGCTCGAACTCGTAGGTGAGGCCCGCCGGGGAGTCGGGGATCTCGACCGCCTCCTCGACCGCCTCCTCGGCCTCGCCCGTCTCCTGTGGGGCTTCCCCCGCCTCGGTCGCACCGGCCCCTTCCGTCACGCCCGCCTCGGCAGCCTCCTCGGCCTCCTCAGATGCCTCGGCCTCCACAGCCTCACCCACCTCCGCGGCCGCTTCCTCCGGCTCGGCGGCCCCGGCCTCCGGAGTGGCGGTCTCGGTAGCGGCAGGCTCGGCGGTCTCGGCGGCTTCAGCGGTCTCAGTGGCCTCGGTGGCTTCAGCGGTCTCGGCGGTCTCGGCGGGCTCCTCCTGGCTCTTCGTGAAGACGGCCTCGTCCGAGAAGGGGATCAGGTCGGAGAGGTCCTCGTCCAGGTCACTGCCGAAGCCCGGGGCGTGGGCCTCCAGGTAGACGACGGTGGCGCCGGGCGGCTCCTCGCCGGCGGCCTCGGCGGCCAGCGCGGCGGCGAACCGCTCCAGCAGCCGACGACCGGCCGCGGCCAGGGTGGCGGAGTCCAGCTCGGCCAGTCGGCCGCTCGCGCTCAGGTCGCCGGTGAACCGCAGGGCGGTGCTCGGCGTCTCCTCGTCGCCGGCCGGGGCGACGGCGATCCGGACGGTCGCGCTCGCCTCGCCGCTGCCCCGCGACTCCTGGCCCTCGCCGAAGGCGGTGAGGACACCCTCCCGTCCCTCGATCAGCGAGAGCACGCCCCGGTAGGTGATGGTGGAGCCGCCGATCCGCAGCCGGAGCCGGCCGCCGATCTCGTCGCCGAACGCGTACCGCGGGGGGTTCTTGGCAGCGTTCTTCCGGCCCCGGCCGCCCTTGCCGGACTTCTTCGCGGCGTCCTGGGCGGCGCCGGCCTCGGCGTCCTCATCGGCGTCGGTGCTCAGCCCGGGGACACAGCGGACCAGTAGTTCCGGATCCTGCATGGCCTGCTGGACGACGGCGGCCGGCAGCGGGACGACAACCTCATGCTCCATGCCCGCGAGCCTACCGACCCGTCCCCCGGGGCGAGAGCTAGCGGGCAGGTTCTTCGCACCGGCGCCGTCCCGGTCGCCCCGACCGGCTCACGCAGCGCAGTCATCCGACCTCGCCGGGTGCGTGCGCGGCGAGCACTCCGCGGCGGACACCCCGCGGTGGACGCGATGGAACGGGACGCCCCGATAGGTGCCGTACGCCTCGGAAGCCGCCTCGGAAGCCGCGTCGGACAGAGTGGGCCGGGCGTGCCCGGGCCCGGGACGGCCGCGCTCACCCGAGCAGCGTGATCGGCGCCGCCGCCCCGGCCGGGCGGCGCTCGGCCAGCCGCCGGGCGGCCTCGCGCAGCCCGGCGGCGGTCAGCGAGCGCGGCGCCGGGGCATCCGCACCGAGCGCCAGCAAGGGCTGCTCCCGCCCGGCCAGTACGAAGGCCGGACCAGGTAGCGTCATGCCCGAGCACCGGTGCCCGCCGCCCGCCCCCTGGTACGGGACGGTGCGCAGCCCGACCGTCCGCAGCCCGGCCTCGGCCGACCAGAGCGCGGGACCGACCGGTCCGGTCCGGACCGCCAGGCGCCCGTACGGCGCCAGCCGGCGTGCCGCCAGGCCGTAGAACTCCAGCGACGCGTACTTCTCGCCGCGCCGCCCGTCGGTCTCGGGCAGGTCGGAGACGATCACGTCGAACGGCTCGCGCGCCGCCCTGCGGTCGGAACGCAGCCAGCGGAGCGGATCGGCGACGACCAGCCGGACCCGTGGGTCGTCGAAGGCGTACTCGCTGAGCGCGCTGAGCGCCGGGTCCGCGCGCACCAGGGCGGGCAGCGCCGGGTCCCGTTCGACCACCACCACCGACCGCACCCGGGAGTGCCGCAGCACCTCGCGCAGCGCCAGCCCGTCGCCGCCGAGCACCAGGACCCGGGCGCCCGCGCCGGCGGCCAGCGCGGGATGGACCAGCGCCTCGTGGTCCCGGTACTCGTCGGGGCCGCAGACGGCCAACCGGCCGTCCAGGAACAGCTCCAGCGGCGGGTCGGCAGGACCGTTCACCCGCGACGGGCCCCCGGCGCGCTGCTGCGGGAGCCGGTCGGCGGCTTCGACGACGGCCGGGGCCCAGGGAGCCGCCCGGGGCGCGGCGGGCCGGGCGGGTCCGCTCAGCACGATCTCCTGGAACCGGCTCTGGGCGGCGAAGCGGACCTGGGCCCCGTACAGGGCGTGCCGGGCGGCCCGCTCGATCGCACCGGTGAAGGCGGCGGCTGCGGCCAGTGCGGCCAGCACCAGGCCGCAGCCGGTCCACAGCAGCGTCCGGGCCCGGGGCGGCGGCTCCTCCCGGAACAGCCAGAGCACCACGGCCGCGCCCGCGACGGCGTTCACCGCGCCGGTCAGCAGCGCCCCGGTGGCCTGGCCGAAGGTGGGCAGCAGCAGGAACGGGAAGGCCAGCCCGCCGATCAGCGCGCCGACGTAGTCGGCGGCGAACAGGTCGGCGGCGGCGCGGCCGGCGTCCTCGCAGCGGATCCGCTGGATCAGCGTCATCAGCAGCGGGATCTCGGCGCCGATCAGTGCCCCGATCACAAAGGTCATCCCGACCAGTCCGGCCATGGTCGCCCGGTACTGGTCGAGCCAGGCCCAGCAGGAGTACAGCATCAGCACCGAGAGCCCGCCGACCAGCGCCAGCGCGCACTCGATCGCGGCGAAGGCGGTGGCCGGGCGGCGGGCCAGCCGCTTGGCGAGCAGCGAGCCGACGCCCATCGCGAAGACCATGACGGACAGCACCACGGAGGTCTGGGTCATCGAGTCGCCGAGCAGGTAGCCGCCGAGGGCGACCAGTTCCAGCTCGTAGACCAGCCCGCAGGCCGCGCAGACGAACGCGGCGAGCAGCACCAGCGGCCGGGCCGGCCGGCGCAGCCGCCCGCCCGGTATGGCGTCCCGGGCGCGGACCGCCCCTGCACCGATCCGGCCGATCAGGGCAGGGTCTGCGGAGTCGAGGCCCGGCTGCGCCGGCGGGCCCGCGGATTGGTTGATCATGAACAAACGCTAGGCGACGTACGGCGCCCGGGGCTGCGCCCATTCGGGGGACAGAGCGGCGCGTGGAGTTGACGCCTCACCAGCACGGATTACCTGCTTGACCCGTCGGGGTGAACCACCGGGCCGACGGTATCCGGCGGACCGCTGCGCACCACCAGGGAGGAGCGGGTACAGACCAGCCGGCCCTCCTGCGGGTACGCGTGCCAGGTCCGCCACAGCACGCGGTGCTGGTCGCCATGGGCCACCAGGGCGGTGAAGGCGCTCGGGTCGCTGGGGAAGACCCCGGCCAGCGCCCGGGGGTGGCCCTCGACCAGGGACAGCAGTTCCTGGGCCCTGGCGGCGAAGACGTGCCGTGGCAGTTCCTCGATCCGGGCGGCGAACTCGTACTCCCAGCCCGCCACCTGCTTGGCCACCCGGGCCGGGAGCGGTGTCCGCTGTCCCGGCATGCAGGCGACGGTCTCCAGGCACTCGCCCGGTCTCGCGGCCAGGATCACCTGGTGGGAGGCGCCGAGCAGGCGCAGCTGCAGCGTCCCGCCGGCCCGCGCGGTCGGTGCGTCGTCCTCCCCCCGGCCGCCCGGACCGCTCCGGCCGCCCGGACCGCTCCGGGTGTCCATGCCGTCCGGGCTGTCCAGGATCAGGTTGTGTACGGCGAGCGCGGGCAGCGGGTCGCCGCCCAGGCGCCAAGCCAGGTCACCGGCGCGGGTGTCGGTGTAGGAGGTCTGCAGTGTGGTGAGCATGCTCGACTCCGCTTTTCAACTCCGTGCGCGCCGCCGGCCGAGCAGCAGCAGACCCCGCTGATGGCGGGCTGTAGAAGGCTGTGCTGCGGTCACTGGCGCGGCCGACCATGGAAGGAAGGATTCCGGCTAGAGATTCAGCAGCAGAGAAGCACGAATTCTCCGGGACCGTCAGGGATTTACCCATCTTTGTCAGCCATTCACCGTTCTAGGCGCAGCCGCGTTCGCGGTCTGATCGGAGCCATGAACAAGTCTGTCCGATGCGCGCCTATTCATGCCGGGTGCATGTCCCAGGCGCCCGGCGTGCGCCTCGCGCGCCCGGCGTGACTGGTGTGAACTGGCGGGCAGTTGTGAGTTATGCGCCCTCTCGATCGAGCTGGCGCACCGGGAACCGACCCTGATCATCCCGCTCGCACCCGATGGTCCACCGGGGAACGGCGGGCGCCCCGCCGAGCGGTCCGGCACCGGGCAGCGGTGGCCGGGACAGGGGAAGCGGCGGCCGCCGACGGCCCGGCCCGAGCGGGGCATCCCGGGACGGCACGGCGGCCGCGGACATCGCTCGGTGCCCGCCGCCGGCCGGTCGGTGGTGAGGCCCCACCCGACCCGTTCGCCCCGGTGCACGAGCTCTGCCGTACCGCTGTGAACTCGCCGCCCGTTTCCGGGGATCGAGCGCCGAGGCGCCGGTCGCCGACCGGGCTCAGAGCCGCCCGAGCCGGTCGACGGCCTCCCGCAGGACCTCGTCCCGCTTGCAGAAGGCGAACCGCACCAGGCTGCGCCCGACCTCGGTGTTGTCGTAGAAGACGACGTTGGGGATGGCGACCACACCGCAGCGTTCGGGCAGCGAGCGGCAGAACTCCAGGCCGTCCTTCTCGCCGAGCGGGGTGATGTCGGTGGTGATGAAGTACGTCCCCTCCGGGTTGAAGACGCGGAAGCCGGCGGATGAGAGGCCGTCAACCAGCAGGTCGCGCTTTCGTAGCAGGTCGGCGCGGAGGGCGTCGAAGTAGCCGTCGGGCAGGTGCAGGGCCTCGGCGACCGCGTACTGGAAGGGGCCGGCGCTGACGTAGGTGAGGTACTGCTTGGCCGTGCGGACCGCCGAGACCAGGGGAGCGCTCGCGGTCACCCAGCCGACCTTCCAGCCGGTGAAGGAGAAGGTCTTGCCGGCCGAGGAGATGGCGACGGTGCGCTCGCGCATACCGGGGAGGGCCGCGATCGGGTGGTGTCCCGCGGCGAACACCAGGTGCTCGTAGACCTCGTCGGTGATGACCAGCAGGTCGTGCTCGACGGCGAGTTCGGCGATGGCGGCGAGCTCCTCGGGGGTGAGGACGGTGCCGGTGGGGTTGTGCGGGGTGTTGATCAGCAGCAGGCGGGTGCGCGGGGTGATCAGCGAGCGCAGTTCGTCCAGGTCGGGGCGGAAGGACGGCTGGCGGAGCGTCAGCGGCACGCGTACGGCGCCGGCCATCGCGATGCAGGCGGCGTAGGAGTCGTAGAAGGGCTCGAACGCGATCACCTCGTCGCCGGGTTCGAGCAGTGCCAGCAGCGCGGCGGCGATGGCCTCGGTGGCGCCGGCGGTGACCAGTACCTCGCTGTCGGGGTCGTACGCCAGCCCGTAGAACCGTTGCTGGTGCTCGGCGATGGCGGTGCGCAGCTCGGGGATGCCCGGGCCGGGCGGGTACTGGTTGCCGCGTCCGGTCAGTACCGCCCCGGCGGCGGCCTCGGCGATCTCCCGGGGCCCGTCGGTGTCCGGGAAGCCCTGGCCGAGGTTGATCGAGCCGGTGGCCGCGGCCAGCGCGGACATCTCCGCGAAGATCGTCGTCCCCAACCCCGCCAGCCTGCGGTTCAACAGCGGTCGCGCACCCATCTCGGCTCCTCGCGGTTCGTGGTGCGACCATCCTCCGGGTGCGGGCGGAGGACGACAAGTCCACTGCGGGAGAAGCGCATCGCGTCCGCTGCCGCGTGCCGGTCGGCGGGTCCCGCGGGTGACATCCCAACGGGGTACCGGCCGAGTTGGAGCGGACAGTTGACGAGGAGTCCGGGTCGTGACGCATCCGGGCCCGCCGCCCCCGGGCGGGGGTGGCGGGCCCGGATCCGTGCGCGCGGGGTCAGCCCTCGTCGGAGGCGTCGCCCTCGCCCTCGATGTCCTTCTGCAGCCCGAGGCGCTCGATGATCCACTGCTCGAAGCCGACGGCGGCCTGGGTCCAGTTGGCGGTGGTGGTGACGAAGTAGTCCAGGTTGACGCCGGTGCCGACGATCATCTGGGCCTCGCCGATCAGGCGGACCACGCCGTCCTCGTGGGTGTGGGTGTAGACCTTGGGCCAGAGGGTCTCGCGGTTCCACTCGTCGATCAGGTCGAGGATCTCGTGCTTGTCCTCGAGCGGGTACGCGCGGTCGTAGAAGGCGCGCACCGCGAAGAGTTCCTTCTGCTCACCGCGGAACATGTAGTAGACGCGGAAGCCGTCCCACGGCGCGGTGAGGTCGCCTTCGTCGTCCACCAGGTGCTTGAGCTGCATCTGGTCGAGCAACTGCGCCACCAGGGCCTGGTCGGGGACGACCACGGGCGGCGGACCGGCGGGGCGGCCACCCTGCGGGGGCTGCGGCGCGCCGAAGGAGGGGATGGACGACGGGTCGATGCTCATGATGGGAGGTCCTTCGTATTCTCAGTGCACAAGGGTGGCTGGAACTGAGGGGCCGCCCTTCCATGTCCCCATCCTGCCTCATTCCGCGCTCACGACACAGGGGACGCCTGCGCGCCCGTCCGGAAGATCCAGAACGGGCAGGTTTGCCCGTCCTGGACCGTCCTCGTGACCACCCCGGGAACCGCCTCGGCGACGCCCCGGAGGAGGCTGTTGCGCAGGTCATCGTGCAGGTCAACGCACAGGTCATCGCGCAGTTCGTGGAGCCGGGGCCGGGATGGTGCGTCCCGGCCCCCGGGGTCACTTCTCCAGCGAGGTCACCGGGTGCTGGGCCCGTACGGTGAGCTGGTCGCCGGCCTCGTCGCGCTCGACCACCACGGTGTCCCCGTCGCGGACCTGGCCGGCCAGGATCGCCCGGGCCAGCTGGTCGCCGATCGCGGACTGCACCAGCCGCCGCAGCGGCCGCGCCCCGTACGCCGGGTCGTAACCGGTCAGTGCCAGCCAGTCGCGGGCCGCCTCGGTGACGTCCAGGGTGAGCCGGCGCTCGTGCAGCCGTGCGCCGAGCCTGGCGACCTGGAGGTCGACGATCCGGCTCAGCTCGGCGGTGCCGAGGGCGTCGAACACCACGATGTCGTCCAGCCGGTTCAGGAACTCCGGCTTGAAGGCACCGCGCACGGTGTCCAGCACCAGCTGCTTCTTCCGCTCCTCCGGGATGCCCGGGTCGACCAGGTACTGGCTGCCGAGGTTGGAGGTGAGGATCAGGATGGCGTTGCGGAAGTCGACCGTCCGGCCCTGGCCGTCGGTGAGACGGCCGTCGTCCAGCACCTGGAGCAGCACGTCGAAGACCTCCGGGTGGGCCTTCTCCACCTCGTCCAGCAGCACCACGCTGTACGGGCGGCGCCGGACCGCCTCGGTGAGCTGGCCGCCCTCCTCGTAGCCGACGTACCCGGGCGGGGCACCGACCAGGCGGGAGACCGAGTGCTTCTCGCCGTACTCGCTCATGTCGATCCGGACCATCGCGCGCTCGTCGTCGAAGAGGAAGTCGGCGAGGGCCTTGGCGAGTTCGGTCTTGCCGACACCGGTCGGGCCGAGGAAGAGGAACGAGCCGGTCGGGCGGTCCGGGTCGGAGAGGCCGGCCCGGGTGCGGCGCACGGCGTCCGAGACGGCCTGGACGGCCTCCTTCTGGCCGATCAGGCGGCGGCCCAGCTCCTCCTCCATGCGCAGGAGTTTGGCACTCTCGCCCTCCAGCAGCCGGCCCGCCGGGATGCCCGTCCAGGAGGCCACCACATCGGCCACGTCGTCCGGGCCGACCTCCTCCTTGACCATCGCGGCACTCGCGTCCTCGTCCGCGGCCCTGGCCTGGGCGTCCGCCAACTCCCGTTCGGCGGCCGGGATCTCGGCGTACATCAGCTTGGAGGCGCGCTCGAAGTCGCCGTCGCGCTGGGCCCGTTCGAGCAGACCGTGCAGGTCGTCCAGGCGCTCCTTGAGCTCGCCGACCCGGTTGAGGCTCTTCTTCTCCTGCTCCCACCGGGCGTTGAGGGTGCTCAACTCCTCCTGCTTGTCGGCCAGATCGCGGCGCAGCTTGCCCAGCCGTTCGACCGAGGCCGGGTCGGACTCCTTCTCCAGCGCCAGCTCCTCCATCCGCAGGCGGTCCACGGCGCGCTGGAGCTGGTCGATCTCGACCGGGGAGGAGTCGATCTCCATCCGCAGCCGGGAGGCGGACTCGTCCACCAGGTCGATGGCCTTGTCGGGCAGGAAGCGGGCGGTGATGTAGCGGTCGGACAGGGTGGCGGCGGCGACCAGGGCGGCGTCCGAGATCTGCACCTTGTGGTGCGCCTCGTAGCGGCCCTTGAGCCCGCGCAGGATCGCGATGGTGTCCTCGACGCTGGGCTCGCCGACCAGCACCTGCTGGAAGCGGCGCTCCAGCGCCGGGTCCTTCTCGATCCGCTCGCGGTACTCGTCCAGCGTGGTGGCGCCGACCATGCGCAGCTCACCGCGGGCCAGCATCGGCTTGAGCATGTTGCCCGCGTCCATCGCGGAGTCGCCGCCCGCACCCGCGCCGACCATGGTGTGCAGCTCGTCGATGAAGGTGATGACCTGGCCGTCGCTGTCCTTGATGTCGTTCAGGACGGCCTTCAGGCGCTCCTCGAACTCGCCGCGGTACTTGGCACCGGCGACCATCGCGCCGAGGTCCAGGGCGACCAGCCGCTTGCCGCGCAGCGACTCGGGCACGTCACCGGCGACGATCCGCTGGGCCAGCCCCTCGACCACGGCGGTCTTGCCGACACCCGGGTCGCCGATCAGCACCGGGTTGTTCTTGGTGCGGCGGGAGAGCACCTGGACCACCCGGCGGATCTCCTGGTCCCGGCCGATCACCGGGTCCAGCTTGCCGTCCCGGGCGGCCTGGGTGAGGTCGGTGCCGTACTTCTCCAGCGCCTTGTACGTGCCCTCCGGGTCGGGGGAGGTGACCCGGGCGCTGCCCCGGACGTCCTTGAACGCGGCGAGCAGTGCCTTGGGGGTCGCGCCGTGCTGCTTCAGCAGGTCGGCGACCGGGCCGCCCTCGGCGGCCAGGCCGACCAGCAGGTGCTCGGTGGACAGGTACTGGTCGTCCAGGTCCTCGGCGCGCTTGCCGGCCTGGTTGAGCACGGCCATGGTGTCCCGGGCGAGCTGCGGTGCGGACACGGTCGAGCCCATGGCACTGGGCAGCGCGGTCAGCTGCCGGCGGGCGGCGGCGGTGACGGCGGCGACGTCCGCGCCGACGGCCTCGAGCAGGGGGCGGGCGATGCCCTCCGGCTGCTCCAGCAGGGCCAGCAGGATGTGCACCGGCTTGACGTCCGGGTTACCTGCGGCGCTGGCCTGGCGGATCGCGGCGGACAGGGCGTCCTGGGTCTTGCTGGTGAACTTGCTGGCATCCACTGCTGGCGTGCTCCTCTCAAAGCGGTGACTTTTACAGCATGCACTAAGTTGAGTCTATTCCACTCAGGTTTGCTCCGGGAGGCCGGGTGCGGCCCGGGTGGTGCGGGGGCTGCACCCGGCGGTGGGCCGCTGCGCCCGGAGCGTTCCGGCGGGCCGCACGCAGCCGGGGGCTACCTTCTCGGGGCTCCCGCATCCCCCGCCCGTCCGGTCTTGCGGGTGAGGCCCAGCAGGGTGCGGGCGGGTCCGCTGGGGCGCTGGCCGGCGGGCCAGACCGCGTGCAGCGGGCGGTGGAGGTCGACCCCCTCCACCGGTACGGACACCAGCCGCCCGGTGGCCAGTTCCTCGACCACCACCAGCTCGCTCAGGCAGACCGGCCCGGCGCCGGTCATCGCGGCCGCCTTGAGCGCGGTGGAGGAGGCCAGTTCCAGTCGGGGCGGGGCGGTGCCGCCGAAGGGTGCCAGCGCCTGGTCGAGCACCTCGCGGGTGCCGGACCCCGGCTCGCGCAGCACCAGTGGGGTCGTCGCCAGTTCGGGCCCGGTGATCACCGAGCGGCGCGCCCAGGGGTGGTCCGGTGCGACCACGACCACCAGCCGGTCGGCGGCCACCACCGCACCGGACAGCCCGGCGGGCGACCGCGGGCCCTCCACGAAGCCGAGGTCCGCCTGCCCGGCCAGCACCTGGGCGGCGACATCGGCGGAGTTGGCCGTCCGCAGCGTCACCGCCGTGCCGGGGCTGGCCTCGTGCAGGGCCAGCAGCCACCCCGGCATCAGGTACTCGGCCACCGTCAGGCTGGCCACCACCCGCAGCCGGGCGTCCCGCCTCCCGCGCAGTGCGTCGATGCCCGCGTCCAGCGCCTGGGCCGCCTCCACCACGCCGCGCGCCCATTCCACCACCAGCTGCCCGGCCTCGGTCGGTCGTGAACCGCGGGGCGACCGCTCCAGCAGTGCCACCCCGATCTGCCGTTCCATCCCCTTGATCCGGGCACTCGCGGCCGGCTGGCTCACGCCCAGCTCCGCCGCCGCCCGGCCCACGCTGCCCAGCCGGGCCACCGCCAGCAGCAGTTCCAGCGCGCCGAGCTCGGGAACGCGGGTTGAGAGGGTCATAGGGTCAGCCTATGTCTTCACCGGTCGGGCCGTGCTGCCGCCGACCCCGGCCGGCCGCCCCCTCCCAGTAGTAGTCAAGTACGCGTCAGTCAGAACAAATGCTGGTAAAGGCGGGGAAACCCCATGGCCGCCCGGCCCGGCGTCCTGCATGTTCCTGCACTTGCGGAAACCTGCAGCCGGACGCCACTTGTTCCGTCGGCCTCCCGCTGTGAGGGTGGAGCCACGCCAGGTCGTCCAGGCAACCGCAGCCTGAGGACGGCGACTTGCTCTTCAACGTGGGTGCGCAGGGTCTTCCGACCATGCCGACGCGCATCGGGGGGAAGAGCGCCGGACGGGACGCCATGTGTGGTGATGGCCCCCGGCACCGGAGTCGGCGAGGCGTTGCTGCTCCGCCTCGCCGAAAGCGCCTCGGCAATGGCGTGCCGCAGCGGGCTTCCCCCGGGTTTCAGAGCGCAGCCGCGCCTGCCCGCGGGGGGCCCGCAGCTACAGGGGCTCCAGCGACTCCGACGGCCGAGCCTGCTGAGATCATGATCCAGAACGGCAGAGGACGGCAGAGGGAAGTCGGCAGGGGTGCTCGAATTGGGTGCGGATCCGGTGGCCGACCAGGGAACCGGGGTACCGGGTGGGGCCGCCCGCCGGCTATATCTGGCGGTGCTCGCCGAAGGCGGCCGGATACCGGCCGCGGGCATCTCCGCCGCCGACTCGGCGGCCCGGGACGAACTGGTCCGGATCGGCCTGCTGATGGAGAACCCGCTCGACGACGCGTACTTCGCGGTCAGCCCGCGCGCGGTGGCCGAACGGATCGGCGCCCGGCTGCGCTCGTCGGCCACCCGACTGCTGCTGGAGGCGGAGGAACTCCCGACCGTCCTCGACGGACTGGCCCGCGCGTACGACTCGGTCCGAAAGCCCCCCGTGGACCCGCCGGCACCGGCGGTCCTGGAAGGCGGCGAACGGATCCGCCACCGGATCGCCGAACTGGTCTCGGAGTGCCGGCACGAACTGCTCACCGCCCAGCCGGGACCGAGGCGGCCCGAGACCATGACCCTGGCCCGGCGCCAGGATCTGGAGCTGGTGCGCCGGGGTGCGTCGCTGCGCGCGCTCTACCAGCCGGTGGTGCTGGGCGAACCGGCCACCGTGGACTACGCGGTCGCGATCGCCGAACACGGCGGCGAGGCCCGGGCGCTGGACGAGCCGTTCCAGCGGATGATCATCATCGACCGCGCCGTTGCCGTCGTCCCGGCGGCCGACGACCACAGCCGGGCCGCCTTCCTCACCGACCCGGCCGTCCTGTCCTTCCTGCTCGCCGTCTACGAGCGGGACTGGGCTCGCGCCGATGCCGTCCGCTGGTCCGCCCCCGAGGCGCGGCCCACCACCCGCTCCGCCCCCGACCGGGTCGGCCGCCTGCTCGCCGCCGGCCTCACCCAGCGGGCCGTCGCCACCCGGCTGGGACTCGGCGAGCGCACGGTCGCCGGACACATCGCCCGGCTGCGGGCCCGCTACGGCGCCCAAACGCTCTTCCAGCTCGGATGGTTGATGCGGGGTGAGGAGCGTGGCGGTGAGTGAGGCCGGGCTGGTCGCGCTGCCGGACGAGGCCGAGCGGACGCTGTACTTCGCGGTGCTGGAGCAGGGCGGACGGGTGCTGTTCCGCGACGTCGCGGAGGCCGATGCGCCAGCGGTGCTGCGGCTGCTCGAACTCGGGCTGCTGATCCACCACACCGAGGACGCTTCGCTGACGGCGGTGAACCCGCGATCGGTCGGCGAGCGGATCAGTTCCGGGCTGCGGGCGGCCGGCACCCGGATGCTGGTGCAGGCGGAGCAGATGCCTTCGCTGCTCGGCGAGTTGACCGAGGCCTACGACGCCTCTCCGCGCAAGGTGGACCGCTCCAGCGAGGTGCAGCACGTCGACGACATGGAGGAGATCCGGCATCGGATCCTCCAGATCGAGGCCGACAGCCGGGAGGAGATATCGGCGGCGCAGCCCGGACCACGGCCGGCGGGACATCTGGCCCAGTCGATGGAGCGTCTGCGTCGTTTCCTCGACGGGGGCGGCAGTAGCCGGACGATCTACCAGCCCGAGGTCAGGGATGATCCGTCAACTCTCCAGTACGCGGCGGTAACCAGCGAATGGGGCGAGCAGATCAGGATCCTGGCCGAACCGTTCACCCGCATGCTCGTCTTCGACCGGCGGATCGCGGTGATCCCGGCCGCCGCGGACAACAGCAGTGCGGCGTTCATCGAGGACCCGGCGGTGGTGGCCCTCCTGGTGGGCGTGTTCGAGCGGGACTGGGAGCGGGCCGAGCGGGTCCAGTGGCGCAGCGCCAAGCCGGACGCCGGCGCGGTCCCGGCCCATGAGCAGGTCGGCCGCCTCCTCGCCCAGGGGCTGACCCAGCGGGCGATCGCCAGCCGGCTGGGGCTGAGCGAGCGCACGGTGGCCGGGCACATCTCCCGGCTGCGTGAGCTGTACGACGCCGAGACGCTGTTCCAACTCGGCTGGCAGATGCGGGGAAGCGAGGTGACGTCGGGTGGGTGACGCGCGGCGGTCAGCCGGTCGCGACCTCGGAGCCCCAGTAGTCGAACGGGCCCGAGGCCGGACGCTCCTGGCGGGGCGTCGGGAAGGTGTCGCCGGGGGCGGTCCAGAAGCCCTCGCGGAGGGAGAGGGCCATGCCCGCCCAGTCGAGCGCGGTCTCCACGGTGTGGCGCAGCGCCTCCTGGGACCAGGTGTCGTCGAAGACCAGCGGCAGTACCGGCGCGACCTGCTCGATGGTGGCGATCAGCGGGTTGTGTGTGATCGCCTCGTCCACCAGCAGCACCACCGGCTTGCGCAGTGCGGAGGCCCAGCCGAGCTCCAGGCTCACGCCGGCCGAGAGCGGGGCTCCGACGTAGGCGAAGACCAGGTCGGCGGTCTGCAGCGCGCGGAAGTCGGACGGCACCCGGGGCTCGGGCGCCCGGCCCTCCACGCTCCAGGCGTCGCTGTGGTGAGCGCTGTACACGGCCGCGCCGCTGCGCAGCAGCGTCGAGCGGAGGGTGGTCAGCCTGGTCCGGCTGGCCAGGGTCACCACGCTGTCGGCCGGCCCGGTCAACCGCATCAGCGGCGCGGCCAGGAACACCCGTGCGCGACGACCCTCAGGGGTCTGGACGGCGCGCTGGCGCAGGTAGGGCTCACTCATGTCGACTCCGGGGGACGGCCTACCGGGGAGAGAAACGTCCTGGTGGGCGGGTGTGGTGTGTGGTGTTCGGTCTGGCAGGGGCAGTGTGATGCTGCTGGTGTGGACACGCCCCTTGGCTATTGACCAGTCTTCGGCGTTCCTTGCTCCGACGGGGGAGGCGGGGCACTGGTGCGCGGGGTGGGGCGTGCACTGATCGTCGCCGGTGACGGTTGACGCCGTCCACTGCCCCGGGGTGTCATCTCGATGTCTGGCAGTCAGATGACAGCGGTCGGCAGCCGCAACTCACGGACGGACATCAAGCGCTTCCATTAGCGGGGGTGTCATCTTTTTGCCAGGCGGAAGAATGACACCCTCTGCAGCGGGCCGACTGTTTGCGTGACCTCGGCTGGTCGCGCTTTGATGGCTCGGGCCAAACAGCCATTCGGGTACTGCTGCCGACGTTCCGAACCGGCGACTAGCATACGGCCGGTTATAGCGGATACATGACAAGGAGTGGCGACGTGCGACGCGTTTCCCGGTTCGTGATCAATGGACTAGCGATCACCGCTCTGCTGCTCGCCGTGCCGTCGGCCCTCCCCAGCGACTGGGGATGGAACAAGGCAGCGCCTGCGACTACCTCCGTTCAGGACCGCACCGCGGTACCGCAGAGTGCGTACCTCGCCGACTGGGGCTGGAACCGCGCGGTTGTGGTCGCTGACCCGACTTCCGCGCGAACGGTGGCCGGGGGGCAGGCGGTTGCCGTCGACCAGGACTGGGGCTGGAACTGACCGACGTCGCTTGAAGGTGGCGAACGGCCGGTCATGCCTCCGGGAGGAGGTCGTCGTTCGCGCTGAACAGGTGTGGTGAGCTCATGGCCATCCGCCAGCCCAGTTGGAACAAGGTCTCCGCTTCGTACTCCTCGCGGATGTCCGCTATGTGCCGCGCCAGCGTGCGTTCGCTGATGCCGAGGCTTCTGGCGATGACTCGGTGGCCCACGCCTTGGATCATCATCCGCAGGATTTCCGCGCGAAGCCTCGAGATCACTTCCTGGGGTACCTCTGTGGCGCCGGGAAACGGAATTGCGCGGTCCCAGAGACCTTCGAAGGTGGCTGTCAGGTGCGCCACCACTGCGGCATCGTGGACGAACGCGGCGCGTTCGTAGTCCCCCTGGACCGGGATGACGGCGACCTCGCGGTCGACGATGATCAGCCGGGTGAACGGCTCGGCGAGGGTCCTGACCTCGGCACCCTGATCGGTCATGCGCTCGGCATATTGGCGGGTCGGTGCCGAGTAACGTGCGCTGGGCTGATAGATCGTCCGACGGGAAACTCCTCGGCGCACCAGCATGACGTCGCGGTCACCGATCCTGCGGATCAGATCCTGAGGGCGACTTCCGCCGGGCTGCGCCGTCAGTACTTCTTTGGCGGCGCCCTCGACGAGGATCTCCAGACGCTGGTTGATCTCGGCGAGTCCGTGGACGTATTCGACCGGCCCGCCCTGCTCAGTGGGTGGGCTGCTCGCTCCGTATGCCTGGGTGAGTTCTTGCAGGGCCGAGGGGAGTGCGACCGCCCGGGACAGGAACGAATGGGCCTGCTCCTGCCAGTACGTGCCCAAACGGCTTGCTATGTGGGAGGGATCCGCGGCGATCAGCGCGGTCGGATCTTCGTTGTCCGGAGTCAGGAGCCCGAGTTCCAGAAGCTCGGCTTTCGCCTCGGGATCGGCTTCTGCAGCCGCATTCAGCCGGCCTCCTTCAGCGACTACTCGAAGGTAGAGGGATCTCGCGGATCGGGAAATCACGTCATGGGGATCAGCCTGGGACTGGGCTATGCCTGGGTCCCTCATTGCTGGCCTCCCATCCCTCTGGCTCCGTCCGGCGAGGCCGACCGCGTGTTGGGTTCTCAGACCGGAACCAGGTCCCGGGAACCAGGTCCTGTGACAGACCGTTGCAGCCGACTTATCAGGGAGCACTCTACGCATGAGCGCGAGCTGTTGGCACCCCGTCAGCAGGCGGCGCCAACAGCTCGCGGAGGAGCCGATCTCTACCGCTTCGGCCGCCACACCACCAGAGCGCTCGACTGCTGGACCTGCTGGTACGGAACGAGGTCCCGGCGGTACGAGGCGTGGACGGCGGCCTCGCGCTGCTGGAGGGTGGCGGCGGCGTCCTCCAGGGAGCCGACCAGTTCGGCGATGCGGGACTGGAGGGCGGTGACGTGGTTCTCCAGCTCGATGATGCGCTTGATGCCGGCCAGGTTGATGCCCTCGTCCTGGGACAGGCGCTGGACCTCGCGCAGCTGCTGGATGTCGCGGGCGGAGTAGCGCCGGCCGCGGCCCGCCGTCCGGTCGGGGCAGACCAGGCCGAGGCGGTCGTACTGACGCAGGGTCTGCGGGTGCAGGCCGGACAGCTCGGCGGCCACCGAGATGACGTAGACCGGGGTGTCCTCGGTCAGCACGTAGTTGGTCCTACCCGCGGGGTTGGCACGGGACGAGGAGGCCCGGCCCGGGCGGGGACCGCCCGGGAGCCCCTCCCCGAGGCCCGGGCCGATCGGGTTGCCGGAGCCGGTCTGGTCCTGGTTCATCTGGTCACGCTCCCTCCGCCGCCTTGAAGAGGGCGGCACGCGGGTCGTCCGAGGCGGTGGCCTCGCGATAGTGCTCCAGTGCGCTCAGTGCGTCGCCGGTGACGTTCTTGGGGACCACGACCTCCACGGTGACCAGCAGGTCGCCGCGGGTGCCGTCCTTGCGGGTGGCACCCTTGCCACGGGCCCGCATGGTGAGGCCGTTGGCGCTGCCGGGCGGCAGCTTGAGCTTCACGGCGGGGCCGTTCAGCGTCGGCACCTCGATGGTGCCGCCGAGCGCGGCCTCGGGGAAGCTGACCGGGACCGTCACGGTGAGGTTGTCGCCCTTGCGGCCGAAGACCGGGTGCGAGTCCACGTGGACCGTGACATAGAGGTCGCCGGGCTGGCCACCGCGCTCGCCCTGGGCACCCTTGCCCTTGAGCCGGATGCGCTGGGCGTCCTGCACCCCGGCGGGGATGCGGACCTGCATGGTTCGGGCGGAGCTGGCGCGGCCGCTGCCGTGGCAGACGGTGCACGGGTCGTCGACCAGCATGCCGCGGCCCTTGCAGTCCCGGCAGGGGTCGGAGAGCGCGAAGGCGCCCTGGCCCCGGCTGACGGTGCCCGCGCCCACACAGGTCGGGCAGACCCTGGGCGTGGTGCCGGCCTTGGCACCGGTGCCGGAACAGCTGCGGCACGGGGCCTGGCTGGTCATCCGGAGCGGGACGGTGGCGCCGTCCACGGCCTCCTCGAAGCTCAGCGTCACCTCGGTCTCGACGTCGGCGCCCCGGCGCGGCTGGGCCTGCCGGCCGCCGCGGCCCCCGAACAGCCCGCCGAAGACGTCGCCGATGCCCCCGCCGCCGCCCTGCGAGCCGCTGAACAGGTCGCCGAAGTCGAAGTTGTAGCTGCCGCCGCCGGCCCCACCACCGCGGAAGCCGCCCGCGCCGAACAGCGACCTGGCCTCGTCGTACTCCTTGCGGCGCTTCTCGTCCGAGAGGACGTCGTACGCCTCGGAGATGTCCTTGAAACGCTCCTCGGCCTTGGCGTCACCCTTGTTGGCGTCGGGGTGGAACTCCCGGGCCAGCTTGCGGTACGTCTTCTTGATCTCGGCGGCGGTGGCGTCCTTGGGCACACCGAGGACCTTGTAGTAGTCCTTCTCCACGTAGTCCTTGGTGCTCATGGCTGCCGCCACCTCCCAGGCCAGAAATAACGGTCAATGCTCGCGGATACGGCGCTGCGGAGCCGTCCGTCGCAACGATGGACGACGTACGACTCCGCAGCGCACAGAGTGTCAGCTTTCGGCCGCACCGTCACCCTTGTCGGACTCCGGCTTGTCGGAGGCCTCCGGGGCGGACGTGCTCTGGCTCCCCGGCTGGGGCTCGGCCACCGCGACCATCGCCGGGCGGATGATCCGCTCGCCGATGCGGTAGCCGGGCTGGAGGATCTGCACGCAGGTGTCCTCGGTGACGTCCGAGGAGTAGCTGTGCATCAGCGCCTCGTGCATGGTCGGGTCGAAGGGCTCGCCCTCCTTGCCGAACTGCTGCAGGCCCAGCTTGGCGACGACCATCTCCAGCGACTCGGCGACGGACTTGAAGCCACCCGTCACCTCGCCGTGCTCGCGGGCCCGGCCGATGTCGTCCAGCACCGGGATCAGGGTCTCCAGGATGTTGGAGACCGCGATCTCGCGAACCGTCAGCCGGTCGCGCTCGACCCGCTTGCGGTAGTTCTGGTACTCGGCCTGGAGGCGCTGCAGGTCGGCCGTCCGCTCGGTGGCCTCGCGCTTGGCAGCGGCGAGCTCGTCGGTGGAGGCGTCCGCGACGGCCTCCTCGGCGGCCTTGAGGACGGCCTCCTCGGCGGCGGAGTCGTCGCCGGGCTTGCCGCCCTGGCGCTTCTCCGTCATGCCGCACCACCCTTGGGCTTGTCCTCGTCGACGATCTCGGCGTCGACGACGTCGTCGTGGGCGGCACCGGCGGCGGCGTCACCGGCCGGGGCGCCGGCGGCCTCGTTCTGCGCGTAGAGGGCCTGGCCCAGCTTCTGCGCGGTGGTGGAGACCTTCTCGGTGGCCTCGCGGATCGCCGCGATGTCCTCGCCCTTGAGCTTCTCCTTCAGCTCGGCGATCGCGGTCTCGACCTCGGTCTTGACCTCGGCCGGGAGCTTGTCGGCGTTGTCGGCGATGAACTTCTCGGTCGAGTAGACGAGCTGCTCGCCCTGGTTGCGGGTCTCGACGGCCTCGCGGCGCTTGGTGTCCTCCTCCGCGTACTGCTCGGCCTCGCGGCGCATCCGGTCGACCTCGTCCTTCGGCAGCGAGGAGCCGCCGGTGACGGTCATCTTCTGCTCCTTGCCGGTGCCGAGGTCCTTCGCGGCCACGTGCATGATGCCGTTGGCGTCGATGTCGAAGGTGACCTCGATCTGCGGCAGGCCGCGCGGGGCCGGCGGCAGGCCGGTCAGCTCGAACATGCCGAGCTTCTTGTTGTAGGCCGCGATCTCGCGCTCGCCCTGGTAGACCTGGATCTGCACGGACGGCTGGTTGTCCTCGGCCGTGGTGAAGATCTCCGAGCGCTTGGTCGGGATCGTGGTGTTGCGCTCGATCAGCTTGGTCATGATGCCGCCCTTGGTCTCGATGCCGAGGGACAGCGGGGTGACGTCCAGCAGCAGGACGTCCTTGACCTCGCCCTTGAGGACACCGGCCTGCAGCGAGGCGCCGATGGCGACGACCTCGTCCGGGTTGACGCCCTTGTTGGCCTCCTTGCCGCCGGTCAGCTCCTTGACCAGCTCGGAGACGGCGGGCATACGGGTCGAGCCACCGACCAGGACCACGTGGTCGATCTCGGACAGCTGGATGCCGGCGTCCTTGATGACGTTGTGGAACGGAACCTTGCAGCGCTCCAGCAGGTCCGCGGTCAGCTGCTGGAACTGGGCCCGGGTGAGCTTCTCGTCCAGGTGCAGCGGGCCCTCGGCCGAGGCGGTGATGTAGGGCAGGTTGATCGAGGTCTCGGAGGACGAGGACAGCTCGATCTTGGCCTTCTCGGCGGCCTCGCGCAGACGCTGCAGGGCCATCTTGTCCTTCGACAGGTCGACTCCGTGGCCGGCCTGGAAGACCTTCACCAGGTGGTCGACGACCCGCTGGTCCCAGTCGTCACCACCGAGGTGGTTGTCACCGTTGGTGGCCTTCACCTCGACGACGCCGTCGCCGATCTCCAGCAGGGAGACGTCGAAGGTGCCACCACCGAGGTCGAAGACCAGGATGGTCTGGTCGTCCTTGTCCAGGCCGTAGGCCAGGGCGGCGGCGGTCGGCTCGTTGACGATGCGCAGGACGTTCAGACCCGCGATCTCACCGGCCTCCTTGGTGGCCTGGCGCTCGGAGTCGTTGAAGTACGCCGGGACGGTGATGACCGCGTCCGTGACGGTCTCGCCCAGGTAGGCCTCGGCGTCGCGCTTCAGCTTCTGCAGGATGAAGGCGGAGATCTGCTGGGGGTTGAAGTCCTTGCCGTCCAGGTTGATCTTCCAGTCGGTGCCCATGTGGCGCTTGACCGACCGGATGGTGCGGTCGACGTTGGTGACCGCCTGACGCTTGGCGACCTCGCCGACCAGGACTTCGCCGTTCTTAGCGAAGGCGACGACGGACGGCGTGGTCCGGGCGCCCTCGGCGTTCGTGATGACGGTGGGCTCGCCGCCCTCCAGAACGCTGACGACCGAGTTAGTCGTACCGAGGTCGATGCCGACCGCACGTGCCATCGTGGATACCTCCGACGAGAAGTTGAGCTTTACGGGCTCAAGCATGCACGAGGGGCACGAACGAGTCAACAGCCATGAGTCGAGTCGGCTCAAGTTTGCTGCGGCGGGCGTCCGCCTCTTCCGTTTTCGCCCGAATGAGTGAGTATGGCCTTACGTGACTGCCGCCATACCTTGAGCACCTTCTGGATCAGTGCTAATGGGCGATAAGGTCCGGCCGGTGGGTGGTTAAGTTACCCACGAGTACACTTGACCGACCTATACCTTCACCGCCACTGGAGTACGGAGAAGCCGGATGCAGCTAGCAGCGATCCTCATCTCACTGGGCACGACCGTGGTCGGCGTGGCGCTGTTCGCTCGTGCCATCGCGCAGATCTACCGGTTCGTCCGGCTCGGCCAGCCCGTCCCGGCCGGATCGAGGATCAACGACCCGGCCGCCCGGACGGTGACCCTGATCCGGGAGTTCCTCGGGCACAGCCGGATGAACAAGTGGGGCATCGTCGGTGTCGCCCACTGGTGCGTCGCCGTCGGCTTCTACGCGCTGATCCTCACCCTGGTCGGCGCGTTCGGTCAGCTCTTCGACCCGGACTTCGAGGTCCCGGTCGTCGGTGACTGGACGCCGTACCTGGTGTTCCAGGAGCTGCTCGGCCTGGTGACCTTCCTCGGCATCGCGGTGCTGACCGTGATCCGCCAGCTGAGCCTGCCGAACAAGGCGGGCCGCAAGTCCCGCTTCGCGGGGTCCAACATGGGCTTCGCCTACTTCATCGAAGCGGTCATCCTGATCATCGGTGCGGCGATCCTGACCCTGCGCGGCCTGGAGGGTGCGCAGGCCGGGGTCGACCACTACTCGGCCGCGTACGTGGTCTCGTACCCGCTGGTGAAGGCGTTCTCCGGGCTGAGCATCGGCACCCTGCACAACCTGCTCTGGCTGACTGCGACGATCAAGATCTCGGTCTCCTTCATCTGGATGATCACGGTCTCGCTGAACACCGACATGGGTGTCGCCTGGCACCGCTTCCTGGGCTTCCCGAACATCTGGTTCAAGCGGAACGCCGACGGCGCGGTGGCGCTCGGCGCGCTGCAGCCGATGACCAGCGGCGGCCAGCCGATCGACTTCGAGGACCCGGCCGAGGACGCGGTCTTCGGCGTCTCCCAGGTCGAGCACTTCTCGTGGAAGGGCATCCTCGACTTCTCGACCTGCACCGAGTGCGGGCGTTGCCAGTCGCAGTGCCCGGCCTGGAACACGGGCAAGCCGCTGTCGCCCAAGCTGCTGATCATGTCGCTGCGCGACCACGCCTTCGCCAAGGCGCCCTACCTGCTGGCCGGCGGCGGCAAGGACATGGAGGGCGAGGAGAAGGCGACCGCCGAGCAGCTGGCCGATGTGCCGGCCGCCGCGCTGGCCGAGGCCGAGCGCCCGCTGATCGGCACCGCCGAGGAGAGCGGCGTCATCGACCCGGACGTGCTGTGGTCCTGCACCACCTGCGGTGCCTGCGTCGAGCAGTGCCCGGTCGACATCGAGCACATCGACCACATCGTCGACATGCGCCGCTACCAGGTGATGATCGAGTCCTCGTTCCCGACCGAGGCCGGGACGATGCTCAAGAACCTGGAGAACAAGGGCAACCCGTGGGGCATGGCCACCAAGGCCCGCCTGGACTGGGTCAAGGAACTCAAGAAGGAGACCGGCATCGAGGTGCCGATCATCGGCGAGGACATCGAGCCCGCCGAGGTCGAGTACCTGTACTGGGTCGGCTGCGCCGGCGCCCTGGAGGACCGGGCGAAGAGGACCACCAAGGCCTTCGCGGAGCTGCTGCACACCGCGGGCGTCAAGTTCGCGATCCTCGGCAAGGAGGAGTCCTGCACCGGTGACTCCGCCCGCCGTCTGGGCAACGAGTTCCTGTTCCAGATGCTCGGTGCGCAGAACGTCGAGACGCTGAACGCGGCGCTGGAGGACGCTCCGGTCAAGCGGATCGTCGCCACCTGCCCGCACTGCTTCAACACCATCGCCAACGAGTACCCGCAGCTGGGCGGCCACTTCGAGGTCATCCACCACACCCAGCTGCTGCAGCACCTGATCGACGAGGGCAAGCTCATCCCGGTCAACCCGGTCGAGGGCCTGATCACCTACCACGACCCCTGCTACCTGGGCCGCCACAACAAGGTCTACAGCCCGCCGCGCGAGATCATGGACAAGGTCCCGGGTCTGCGCCAGCAGGAGATGCACCGCCACAAGGAGCGCGGTTTCTGCTGCGGCGCCGGTGGTGCCCGGATGTGGATGGAGGAGCGGATCGGCAAGCGCATCAACACCGAGCGCGTGGACGAGGCGTTGTCGCTCAACCCGGACATCGTCTCCACCGCCTGCCCGTTCTGCCTGGTGATGCTCTCCGACTCGGTCAACGGCAAGAAGAACGAGGGTGCCGCGAAGGAACACCTGAAGGTGGTCGATGTGGCCCAGCTGCTGCTCGACTCGGTGAAGGCCCAGCCGGTGCCGGATCCGGCACCGGTCGAGGTCTGACCTGCGGCGTGGCCGTCGATGTTCGGCCCCCGTCCCCTGCCCGGGGATGGGGGCCGAACTCATTCCGGCCTTCTTGATCTTTGTCGACCGTTAATGTTCGTTTAAGCAGCCGGTCGATCGTCCGTGGGGTTCTTCAATGATTCAGTGATAAAGATCAAGCAGCCGTTGGAACGTGCCTGCTTTGGAAGGAAATACAGTAGGCGCCTACGGGCCCGCATCGGGCTTCCGAACGACGGCACCAGCCAGCAGACCGGCCGGGCCGCCGTACCGGAACGGCCATCACACCGGAACAAGGGGAGAAGCGCGGACCATGACCGAAGCGATCATGCTGGTCGGTGGAAAGGGCACACGACTGCGCCCGCTGACCACCCACACTCCCAAGCCGATGCTCCCCGTCGCCGGAGTGCCCTTCATCGCGCACCAGCTGGCCCGCGCCGCCGCGGCCGGGGTGACCCGCGTCGTGCTGGCCACCTCGTACCTCGCCGAGGTCTTCGTCGACCACTTCAAGGACGGCAGCCCCTACGGCATCGAGCTGGTCTACCTCACCGAGAAGGAGCCGCTCGGAACCGGCGGTGCGATCCGCAACGCCGCCTCCGGCCTCACCTGCGGCCCCGACGAGCCGGTGCTCGTCTTCAACGGCGACATCCTCTCCGGCGTGGACATCGCCGCGCTGCGCGACGGCCACGTCGCCACCGGCGCCGACGTCACCCTGCACCTCACCCGGGTCGAGGACCCGCGTGCCTTCGGCCTGGTGCCCACCGACGGGAACGGGCGGGTGCTGGAGTTCCTGGAGAAGCCCGAGACCCCCGAGCAGATCGTCACCGACCAGATCAACGCCGGGTGCTACGTCTTCACCCGATCGGTGATCGACCGGATCCCCACCGGCCGCGAGGTCTCCGTCGAGCGCGAGACCTTCCCCGAGCTGCTGAACAGCGGCGCCCTGCTTCGCGGCGTGGTCGACACCTCGTACTGGCTCGACCTGGGCACCCCGGCCGCCTTCGTCCGCGGTTCGGCCGACTTGGTGCTCGGCAAGGTCGACTCCCCGGCGGTGCCGGGACCGACCGGTGAGGCCCTGCTGCTGCCCGACGCCGACGTCCAGCCGGGCGCGGTGCTCAGCTGCGGCACGGTGGTCTCCGACGGCGCGGTGGTCGAGCCCGGCGCGATCGTCGAAGGCAGCGTGATCCTGCCAGGCGCGGTGATCAGCGCGGACGCCTTCGTCAAGGACTCCATCGTCGGCGCCTACGCCACGATCGGGGCCCGCACCTCGCTCGACGGGGCCGTGATCGGCGACGGCGCGATCGTCGAGGCCGACAACGAGCTGCCGAACGGCATCCGGATCGCCTGCGGCACCCTGCTGCCGGTCGGCGCGGTCCGTACCACCGCGGGCCCCGGCGGCTGCCCGGCCGGCGAGACCTCGGCGGCCGTGGTGCACGCACCGGCGGTCGGCGCGCAGCGTTAGCCGCTCCGGGCGGGCGGAAGCGTGAGCGCCCGGGTGCTCGGGCGTGCGCAACGGGTGCGCGGGGCGCGTGAGCGTGTGAGCGCGCGGCGGGTGTGCGGATCCGGACGCGCCGGGCGTGCGGCACCGGGCGTTCGCGGAGCCGGGTGCATAGGGTGCGCCGGGCGTACAGAAGCGGACGGATCGGGCGTAAGGATCCGCCGCATGCACCGGCGTGTCACAGCGATGCTGCAATCCCTCCCCGACCTGTTGATCAACCGACACCCAGTCAGTGCCACCGGGTACCGTCGATGTGTGGCTGGCAATGGATACGACAACGGACAGGGCGCCGCAGACCCCCGGCTGGGCTGGCCGGCGGCGCCCGGTGGGCCTTCGGGTGCGCGCACGCAGGCCGGGCAGTACGGGCGCGGGCAGCAGGACGAGCCGCCGTACGCGTCCGGTCAGCCCGAGTTCTTCACCGCGCCGCACGAGGTGTATCCGGGCGGGGCGGGGGCGCACGGGGGCGGGCCGGCGGCGCAGCCGGGAGGACCATCGGCGGACGAACCCGGTCACACCCGGGCCTTCGCCATCGGCGAGCAGCCTTACCCGTACGGTGAGCCGCCGAACCAGCAGTCGTACGAGCCTTACGGGCAGCAGTTCGGACAGCAGGGCTACCCGGACCAGGGGCAGTACCAGGGGCAGCCGCAGGGCTACGGCCCGGGTTACGACGAGCCGCAGGGCTACCCCGGCCAGGACAACGTCGCGGTCTACCGGGCCGGCGGCCAGTCCTCGCCGCACGTCGGCGGGCCGCGGCTGCCCTGGAAGCAACTGCTGGTGGGCATGTACCGGGAGCCGGTCAGGACCTTCGACCGGATGCGGGACCACCAGGTGTGGCTGCCCGCACTGTCCGTCTCGCTGATCTACGGCGTGCTCGCCGTGCTCGGCATCGGCGCCACCCACAACGACGTGGTCAACTCCACCTTCTCGGTGGCGCTCTGGGCGATCGTCGCGGCGGCGGTCGGCTTCACCCTGGCCGGCGGGATGCTCGGTGCGGTGACGTACGCGCTGGCGAGGCAGCTCGGCGGGGACGGGCCCTGGCAGTCGACGATCGGCCTGGCCGTACTGATCGGCTGGACCACGGACGCACCGCGGCTGCTGTTCGCCCTCTTCCTGCCCGCGAGCAACGTCGTGGTGCAGGTGCTCGGCTGGGGGACCTGGTTGTTCTGCGCCTTCCTGCTGACCAGCATGGTGCGCCGACTGCACGACCTGCCCTGGGGCAAGGCGGCGGGCGCGGCGGCGCTGCAGCTGGTGGCACTGCTGGTACTGATCAAACTGCCGACGCTGGGCTGAGCCGGGAGCGCCGGGGCCGGCGGGCGGTGGTCGCAGCGCCGAGGCCGGTGTCGTGGATGCCGAGCCGAGCCGGGTCGGTGCGGGTACGGCGGAGCTAGGGTGGGGGCTGCCCCGCTTCCTTCGACGGTGCCTCTCCACCCTCTTCCCGTGCACGGAGCCAACGAATGACCCTCCTCCCCACCACCCACGTCAGCTTCCCGGCCGGGGAGGTGAGCGGCGAGTCGACCGTGCTCGCCGTGCACGCGCTGGCCGACGGCCGGTACGCCGTGGTCACCGAGGCGACCCCGTTCCACCCGCTCGACCACACCTGGCCCGACCAGCCCGCCGACCTCGGCGAGCTCACCGTCGGCGGCGTCGACTACCCCGTGGTGGACTGCGTGACCGGCGCCGTCGGCCCCGAGGGCGGCGAGCTGCTGGTGGGCGCCGGGATCCCGGTGCGACGGGGCGACGAGGAGTGGTCCTGGCTGGTGCTGCACGTGGTCGAGACGGAGCCGACCGACGCGGTCGGGCAGCTCGCCGAGCTGCGCGTGGACGCGGACCGCCGGGCCCTGCTCTCCGCCGCGCACAGCGGCTGCCACCTGCTCGCCCTGGCCCTGAACGCCGCCCTCGCCCCGCGCTGGCGCAAGGACCCGGGCCGCGCCGACGCCTTCGGCAACCCCGACTTCGACAGCCTCGCCATGGCCTCCTCGGTGATGGACACCGAGGCAAGCACCGACACCTACCGGCTCGGCAAGTCCCTGCGCAAGAAGGGCTTCACCACGGAGGCCACCGAGGAGTACCCCGCGCTGGCGGACGCCCTCCCCGAGCTCACCGAGGCCGTCAACGCCCAGCTCGCCGCCTGGGTCGCGGCAGACGCGGCGGTCCGCATCGAGGTGCCGGGCCCCGAGCTGACCGCCCGCCGTCGCTGGCACTGCGAACTCCCGGCCGGCCCCGCCGAGATCTTCTGCGGCGGCACCCACCTGCACCACCTCGGCGAACTGGCCGAGCTGCGCACCGAACTGCTGCTCTCCGAGGACGGCAGCGAGCTGGTCGCGGTCACCCGCCCGAAGCGGGCCTGAGCACGGCGGAGGGGGCGTACGGATCTGTCCGTACGCCCCCTCTGTCGTCTGACGTCACACCTGGGTGCGGTGGAAGTTCACGTGCGAGCGCGACGGCGTCGGGCCGCGCTGGCCCTGGTAGCGCGAGCCGTACCGCTCGGAGCCGTACGGGTGCTCGGACGGCGAGGAGAGCCGGAACAGGCAGAGCTGGCCGATCTTCATGCCCGGGTAGAGCTTGATCGGCAGGGTGGCCACGTTCGACAGCTCCAGCGTGACGTGCCCGCTGAAGCCCGGGTCGATGAAGCCCGCGGTGGAGTGCGTCAGCAGCCCGAGTCGGCCGAGGCTGGACTTGCCCTCCAGTCGGGAGGCCACGTCGTCCGGCAGCGTGATCACTTCGTACGTCGAGGCCAGCACGAACTCGCCCGGGTGCAGGATGAACGCGTCATCGCCCTCCGGCTCGACCAGCCGCGTCAGGTCCGGCTGCTCCTCGGAGGGGTCGATGTGCGGGTAGCGGTGGTTCTCGAACACCCGGAAGAAACGGTCCAGCCGGACGTCGATGCTGGAGGGCTGGACCATCGCAGGGTCGAACGGGTCGATCACGACCCGACCCTTGTCGATCTCGGTACGGATGTCCTTGTCAGAGAGCAGCACGCTTCGAGAGTACGTGCACACGTGGGCCCCGGCCGAATCCGGCCGGGGCCCACGTCGTCCGTCCTGCCCTGTGGCAGCCCGGTTCCCCGCCACTCAGGCCAGGAACTGAGCCGCCTCCAGCCGCATCGCACGCGCCAGTTGCGGCGCCGACAGCTCGCTCACATCGGCCGGAACCGAACTGCGCAGCCGTCCGCACCGCGGACAGCGGATCAGTCGGCCGGGACCGAGTCGGCCGGGGCCGAGCTGCTGCATCGGGAACGTGCTGGTGCTGAACAGGTGCCCCTCGGCACAACGAACGACGGTGCGCTGCTCCATCGATCCCCTTCCCATTCTTCCCCGTACTCGCGCCACTGCGGCGGCAGCACCCCACGGCCGCGGCCCCCTGCGGAACCGTGGTCCTGCGAAGCTGCCATCCCCCAGGAGACAGCCGTCCCGGCGGATCGGTCGTCCTCATGGAACGCCCGTTCCTGCGGAACTGCCGTACCCGTGGCCGGTGTCCACACGGGCCCCTCGCCCAGGACAGCGACACATTAGGGGATGTTCCGGACATTCCGCGCAGCGGCTCGCCGCCCCGCCCATCCCAGCGGGGCGGCCCACACAGTACGCCTCACCCCACTCGCGCGCATCGACCCGACGCCGCGTTCACGCCAGGCCCGAGTACCCCCTCGGATGGGGTAGAGTGTGAAGCAGTCGAGCGGTCACTGACGGCTCGTCAGGCGGGCGTAGTTTAATGGTAGAACATGAGCTTCCCAAGCTTAGAGCGCGAGTTCGATTCTCGTCGCCCGCTCCAATGGTAAAGGCCCAGGTCAGGGACATGATCCCGGATCTGGGCCTTTCGCGTTTTCGATTCTGTTGTGTGCTCCGTGCCCCCGGCGTGCCCTTTGGATCAGGCGGCGGTCTCGTCCAGATCCGCCGTGCACTTGCCCAGCTTCCGGTTGATCTCTGCATCCATCGCGTTGGCGATCTTCTTGTCCTGCTCGCTGGTGGCGTGCTGGTAGATCAATGCGGCCCGGACGGACGCGTGCCCCATGCGGGCCATGAGGTCCTTCAGGCTTGCGCCGGTGCTGGCCGCCAGGGTGTTGCCGGTGTGGCGCAGGTCGTAGAACGTGAAGTTCTTCGGCAGGCCGGTCACCTTGGCGCGGGCCTTGCGCCAGATCCGGCCGAAGGAGCTGCGACGGAACGGCGCACCCTTCTCGCCGACGAACAGCAGGCCGTCGTCTCCCTTTTCGGCGAACAGCTCCAGGTGCATCCGCACGTCCGGGAGCGCGGCGGCGGGGATGGTGACCTTGCGCTTGCCCGCCTCGGTCTTGGGATCACCCACGACGCGCCGGCCGGTGTTCAGCTCTGGCGCTGCCTTGCGGACCCGGACCGTACCGGCGACGAGATCCACGTCCGAGCGTCGCAGCTCGGCGAGTTCCTCGGGCCTGAGCGTGGTGAAAGCGGCGAGGAGCACCATCGCGCGCCACCGAGCACCGACCAGTTCGGCCAGCTCATACACCTGCTCAATCGTGGCGATCTCGCGTTCCGGAGCCGATTCCTTTCCTGCACCCTTGATCCGGCAGGGGTTCCGGACTACCAGCTCGTCATCCACGGTCGTGGCGAAGATCGCCTTGAGCAGCCGGTACGCCTTGGCGGTGGTCGTGCGCTTGCCGGTGGCGATCATCTCTGCCCGCCAGGCGCGGACCCGGGGAGCTGTGATCTCATCGAGGTTCAACTCCCCGAACGTCGGTGCGAGATGAAGCCGGAGGAGCCTCTCGTACAGCTCCACCGTAAGCGGCTCAAGGTCACGCTCCTTGATCCAAGCCTCGGCGTACTCCTTGAAGTTGACCGCCCCGGCTTCCGGGTCGCGCCAGTTCTTCTGGCGGATCGTGGTCTGCATCTCGGCCAGCCAGTCATCGGCGTCCGCAACGGTCGCAAACGTCTCCGGCGCTGGCCGAAGGACGCCGTTCGGGTCGGGGTAGCGGGCCTGGTAGCGGCCGGACGGGAGCTTGCGGATTCGGCCGAACTGGCGCCGCTTCTTGCGCTTCGGAGGCATCAGGCCACCGCCCGCAGACGGCGCCGCCGAGTGATGGGCTGCACGGTGTTGGCCTCGATGTACGCGGCCAGGGCATCAGCCGAGATGCGCACGTGGCGGCCGACCTTGACGAACGCGATACGCCGTTCGGCGACCAGGCGGCGGGGGAAGCGTTCCCCGCTGGTTTCCCAGGTGCCGAGGTGTTCGGCCACCTCCTTGACCGTCATCAGACGATCCATCCCAGTGCCTCCTCTTCTCGCGCGATCAACGCGGTCAGCTCCTCTCGGGCGGTGATGCGGTTCTCGTGCAGCTCGCGGGCGATGGACGCGGCGAGCATCGACTCACCGGGGGAGTGGCCTGCCCCGGCGAAGCTCCAGTGAGCGACGACCAAGGTCTCTGCCTCGGGCAGGTCGTCCAGGTCCGGCAGGCCGGCGGACAGCAGGCGGTCACGCAGGTCCCGGCGTGCCTGTTCGGCGCGGAAGTCGGCCCGGACCTGACGCAGAGCACCGAGGGTGGTCGAGTAGCTAGGGGACTTGCTGGAGAAATGGCCCCGGAAGCCGAGCATGTGGGACCAGTGCGCGAGCAGCCGGTCCGGGTAGAGGGGGTCGAGGTCCCAACAGGTCTCGATCAGGCGGCGGGTGTGCTCGGGCAAGTCGTGCCGGTCGAGTTCGTGGCGTTCGAGGATGCGACGGTCCACGGTTTCGGTGGTCTCGGCGCTTTTGGTGGCGTATTTGGCCACGTAGGAGGCGACGGCCTGTTCGGAGATCTCGCCGGAACCGAAGGCGCCGATCGGGCGTACGTCGACCTGCTCACCCCAGCGCAGCACCCGGGCCGGGAGGTCACCGGCAGCCGCGACCGGGACGCCGGCACGGCGAGCGGCGGCCCGGATCGAGGCGTCCAGCAGGGCCACGGTTGCCCAGGCCGGAGGCGGGGTGTCGGTACCCTCGGGACCGTCGATGCGGATCACGGCGTGGAAGTGCACCGCGCCGCGGCGCTGGTATTCCGCCACCTTGCCGAACGAGATCTTCGCCTGTTCCTTGAACTCCCGTTGGTAGAGCCCGGCCATCTTGGCCATCGTGCGGAACAGGTAGATGGTGAAGCGGCGCCACAGGTCGGGGGCGTGGTTGTTCCAGAGCACGGCGTGCGCGTAGTTGTAGCGCTCCGGATCCAACGGGGTGCCCAGCAGCGGGGAACCGGCAGAATGGGCGGTGCCGCAGCGGCACGAGCCCTTGTCAGGGCGGTTGTGGACCGCGCCGAAGCTCGGTGCGGTGAGCGTGGCGAACACCCGGGGGTGCGAGCGGACCGAGGTGGCTACGCCCTTGGTTTCGTCGCCGGCGAGTCCGGCGCGGATCAGGTGGAAGGTATCCGCCGAGTAGGTGCGGGCGCAGGCCGGGCAGCGGGAGGCCCGGCGGTTGCCGCAGGCGACCTTGAGCCGGTGACCGGGCTCGTGCTCGGTCGAGTAGCGGTGCCAGACGGCGCCGGTCGGGGCATGCATCAGGGTGCGGAAGCCCTTGAGGTGGATCGGGTTCGCGCAGCCGCCGGTTCGGCGGATCTGCTCGGTGAGCCTGGGGAGGTCTCCACGGCCGGCCAGGCGGGCGAGGTCTGCGAGGACGAGGCGGTCGGCTTCATCCGGGAGGATTCTGGTGGCTTTCACACGGCTGCCTTCGGTCGGGTGGAGGTGAGGAACTGGGCGGCCACGTAGGTGGTGTAGGCCGGAGGGATGGCTTCGGCGATCTCGCGGCGTACGTCGGTCCAGTGGATGCCCATGGCGTCCTGCCACTGGGGCACGGTGCCTTTGCCGCCGCCTTCGCCGTAGACCGCGAAGTACGGTCCCTCGAACCACTGGCCGTGGCGCATGCCGGCGACGCGACCCCGGTGCGGTCGGTGGGCGGGGGCGGTCGCGGTGAAGCCGTGGACTTCGAAATAGCGGTGGCGGATCACCCGGAGGCCGAACATCTCGCCACAGAGCGTCAGGTCCCGGCGCAGCGGGGATCCTTGGACGTTCTCCAGGACGAAGGGGACCCCCGAGGCGGTGAGCACGTCCCGCAGCGGGCCGAGGATGTCGGGGTAGCTGCGGCCCTTGTTGGTGCCCTTGGTCAGAGCGGAGTGGGACTGGCAGGGCGGCGAGGCGTGCACGAAGTCGAAGAGGTGGGCATTCGCCGCGGCGTACTTGACGGCGTCGGCTCGGATGAACTCGAAGGGGTAGCTGGGTTGGGGGTCCACGTCGACACCGACCACCTCGAACCCTGCCTGGTGGTAGCCCATCGCGGCACCGCCGGCGCAGCAGCAGAGATCGAGGACGCGAAGACCGTTCGCGGGGCGGGCGGGGAGCTGGAACACGGGATCACCTCCGGTGGGGAGGCCCCGGGGCCGGTGGACGCACGGTCCCGGGGCGGTGTGGTTAGGACTTGTCGGGGCTGGGCTTGGTGTGCTGGTCGGTCCAGGTCTCGGCGCAGACCTTGTGCACGGGCTTGCCTCGGTCGGAACGGAGGTTGGTCGGCTCGTCGCAGATGCCGCAGGGCTCGGCCTTGTTGTCCCAGTGCCGGGAGTCACGCCAGTCGAAGAGGGCGGCCATGGCGATCAGCCCCGGGCGGTGGTGAGGGCGGCGGTGCGGGTGGGGACGGTGCCGGTGCCGTGGCAGGTGGGGCACCAGGCGTGGGCGGTGGCGCGGGTGCCGTCCGGGCGGCGGGTGCCGGTGTCGATGGCGGCCTGGGCGAAGCCGTCGCAGTCGGGGCAGATCCGCCTCGGGGCGTGGGTGTGCTGGGGCATGATGGTGGTCTCCTTCTGGGCCTTGTCTCTGGGAGGGGTTGCGGTCTCCGGGGCGGCGGGATGCTTGGCGGCTTTTGCCGCCCCGGAGGCTGGTGGTGGCGCGTCGGCGATTAGCCGGGATACCGGCCGGCCGGTGGCTACTTCCGGCTTCAGCGGCGACCCGGCTTCTGGGGCTGGGCGGTGTGGGAAGCGGCGTTGGCGGAGGCGTCCTGGTAGGCCATCCGGTACAGCGGGAGGCTGTTGGTCAGCGGACTGTCCGGCCGGGCGGAGATCTCGCCGATCTTGCGCGCGAGTCCGTCTGCGCGGTGCTGTTCCTCGGCGGCGAACGTCTCGGACGGCTGCTGGTGGTTCTTCTTGAACATGGCTGCTCCTTCAGATTCCTGGGACTGGGTTGCGGTCTCCGGGGCGGTGGGATGCTTGGCGGCTTTTGTCGTCCCGGTGGTCTGGTCTGGTCAGGTCCAGCGGTTGGCGGACTTCTTGGCGGTCTGCTCGTTGGCGGTCCGCTCGGCCTGCTCGCGTTCGATGGCGGCCTGCTTGATCCGGTCGATCTGGGCGTCGTACTTGGCGAGGTTCTTGCCGCGGGTGGCGGCGAGGGGCCTTGCCGACGATGTAGGTCAGGCGGGCCTTCTCGGCGGTGGTGTAGTACTGCGGTTCGGCCATGGTCAGATCCCCAAGTTGGTTGCGCGGGCGGTGGCGTGGTGCAGGAGGTGGTGGATGTCGGCCTGTCGGGTGGTGGGGGCGTCGTTGTACTCGTCCGGCGAGCTGACGGGGTGCCCAGTGGCGTGGAGGACTTCCATCACCTGGACGCGGGCCCGCAGGACGGTGGTGGGCGTGCCGTAGCCGTGGGCGAGGACGGCGGCCTGTGCGCCGAGGAGGCAGACCCGGCCGGCGGTGTCCCACATGGCGCCCTGGAGCCAGCCGTGGTGGGTGATGTACCGGGAGGTCAGTGCGAGGTGGTCGGCGACGCTCACCGGCACCGGCCGGGCCAGGCGATGAGTTAGCCGGTCGAGGAGGGTCGGCCGGGGTAGCGGGTAGCCGGTGTTCCAGGGCTGCACGGTGCTGCCGAGCGGGCAGACGTACGGGGCAGTGGGCCGGGCCGGGGCCGGGAGGGAGGCAAGGTAGGCCTCGATCTCGGCGACGAGGGCGGCACCTTCCGGGGTAAGCAGGAGCCTTTCGGGGGTCAGTGCGAGGGCGGTGGTCATGTCGTCCCCCGGTCACTTCTGGGTGTTGTTGACGATGTCGACCCCGGACTTGGTCGTGCCGTCGATGGCGGGGGCGATGAAGGTGTGGGCGAGGTAGAAGCCGAACAGGGCGACCATGACGACGATCCACAGGCGGACGCCGAGGAACTTGACCGTGGCCCAGGTCGCCACGCCGAGGACGAACACGAGGGGCAGGGTGATGTGCACGGTGGTCTCCTAGCGGACGGTGCAGCGGTGGGTGCGGGCAGCAATCTCGGCGGCGGCCCGGGAGTCGTAGTCGGCGGAGAAGCCGCAGCGCGGGGCGGTACAGGCGGCGGTGTGCTTCTCGCGACCGTGGCCGTCGTAGTAGGTGGCGACCTGGACGGGGCCGATGCGGATCAGGTTGCGCGGCCGGATCGGACGGGGCATTGCAGAACTCCTCTCTGTGTCAGGAGAGTTGGGAGGCAATGGCGGCGGCGAAGTGCGGCGGGACACCGAGGCGGGCGCGGAGGGTTTCGGCGTCGATGGCTTGGCCGGTGCGGGCGTGGTGGTCGGCGGCGACCTTGCGGGCGTGGTCGACCAGGGCGGCGGGCACGGCGACCGGCGGAACAGGGGTCGGGGGCGGTCCGGGCAGCGCGGGCGCGCTGGTGGCGGGCTCGACGGCTGTCGGTTCGGGTTCCGTCACCGGGATGTCGGCAGGCTCCTCGGGCTCCTCGTAGAGCGAGAGTTCGGGTTCCGTGTGCTCGGACTCGGTGGCCGGCGGCGGGGTGGAACTATGGGCGAGGAGAGTGCCGCCGAAGAAGGCGAGTGCGGGCCATCCGGCGACGAGGATCCGCAGCCAGGCCGGGACCTGTGCGAGGTCGAGCAGTCCCGCCGTGGCGATGTTCGCACCGAGGGAGGCGGCCAGAGCGATGGCGAACCAGGACCAGGCAGACCGGGCCGGTTGGCCGTTGGCCCGCAAGGTGCGCATGCGGTGCCAGGCGGCGACCAGGAGCAGATCGACGGAGATGGGGTAGGCCCAGGCCTTCCAGCCGTGCTGTCCGGCGGCTTGGGCGAGGTCGTGGAGGTGGGCGAAGGACAGGGCACCGGCGATGACGGCTTGCACGATCACCGCATCAGGGCGGGGCAGGCGCATCGGTCGGTCTCCTTCCGGGTGTTGAGGCCGGGGCCGGGCGGGGCTTGGGAGTTGCCTGCCGCCCGGTCCCGGCGGTCTTGGTGGCTACTTGGAGGCCGTGCCGGTGCCGAGGCAGGTCGGGCAGAGCACCTGGACCTCACCGACTGGGTGGGCCTTCTTGCCCCGACCGACGATGTGGGTCTCGTTGACCCAGCCCTCACCGGCACAGGCCGGGCACTTGGCCGGGGCGATGGTCTTGGTCTTGCGGGCGGTGGCGGCCATGGCTCACGCTTCCTTGTCGGTCTGGGCGGCGGCGTAGCGCTCCAGGGCGGCGAGGTAGCCGGCGGTCTCGGCAGCCAGCTCCCTGGCGAAGGCGAGGTGGTCGGCCAGCGGGAGCTTGTCGTGGCCGGTGATCGTCAGGGTCACGGAGTCGGACCACAGGGACAAGATCGGAGCGCGCTGGTCGCTGTACTCGTGGCAGGTCACCCAGGTCTTGCCTTCGACGGTGAAGGACATGGCGGCGGTCATGCGATCACTCCTCGTAGGTGTCGTTGTCGCCGTACCAGGGGCAGTCGCGTTCGTCGTGGTCGATGCCGGTCTCGGCGCCGTCGGTGTCGCCGCAGTGCTCGCAGAACACAGGGATCTCCTTCGTGGTTGTCGGCCCGTTTCGGGCATGGCGGGGGTAGGGAGCTGGCGCGAAGGCGGTCGCGCCGACCGGGGAGAGGTGGATCAGCCGGTGGCCGGGCGGGGCTTGGTCAGTGGCGTGGCGTCGACCGGGACGGTCGCCAGCGGGACGTAAGGGCGAAAGCTGGCCAGCGTCGGCAGGTCGGGGACCAGGTGGGCCGATTCACGGCAGGCCCGCGCCGCGTCGGCAAGGGAGAGTTCGGGGGTGCGGATGCGGCACCAGCCACCGGAGGAGTCCCCCGCGACCGCTATCCCCGGCGTTTCCGGCGGGATCGATGTAGCGGCAGCCATGGCTTCGGGGGCGATGTCTCCGAGGCCCATTTCTGCGGTCTGGCGGTCGTTTACCCGGTGCACGACGCGGCCGGAGAGCTGAGCCCGCAGCATCGTCGCGCCCTTGCCCAGCTCGGAGCCGAACCTCTGGCCGCATGCCTCCAGGTAGATTCCCGCCGCACGGCCGAGCTGAGCGAGCCGGATCAGCTGGGTGACCATGCGGTCCCGCCGTTTCTCGTCCGCCGAGGTGGCCACCAGGAACAGCTCAGCCACTTCGTCCACCAGAAAGACCAGCGGCACCGGTCGCAGCTTGGCGGGCAGGCCCCAGATGTCGGACGTGATCTCCTCATTCGGGGTGCCCTTGCCAATGCCCTGCTGATCGCGGATCAGGTCGTAGCGCTCTTCCATCTCCGTGACCAGGGCATCCAGCAGTTCGGCCGCCTGCTCAGGGTCGATTGCCAGGGCGGACAGCCGTGCCGCGAAAGGGGACAGCTCCACACCCTTCTTGCAGTCGATCCCCACCAGCGCGACCCGATGCGGGGCAAGACCCTTGATCAGGTTGCGGATGTAGACGGACTTGCCCGACTGCGTGGCGCCCAGCGTCAAGGCGTGCGGGATAGCCCGATAGTCACGGACGAACGCGGTCCCGTCTTCCCGGAGCGCCACCGGCACCACCATCGGGCCGGACGGCAGCCGGCGCGGCATCCGCACCTTGCGCAGCACATCGAAGCCAACCATCCGAAGCTCGACCACACCGGGTTTGACCACCGAGACGTGGACTCCGTGAACGCCCCACGCGTGGCGGAGACGTTCCGCCGAGGCAGCCACGTCCGCTGGCTCCTGTCCGGGAGCGAGCCGAAGCCGGACAGAAAGGCCGGTGGTCGTCGGCCGCAGTCGGCGGATCCTCGGTGGTACCGGCCGAATCTCCCGCCGAGTGGTGGCCCGCAGCATCAGGACCCGCAGCCGGGACGGCGTCACCGTCAACCCGCACGCGTCCATCGTGCTGCCGTAGGTAGCGGCGAACCGAGCTGTCGTAACCGGCAGGCCAATCGCCGACCAGTAGATCGCCGGAGCCTTCGCCCGGGCGAACGCGGCGCCGCCAGCAGCAGCGGCTAGAGGTCCGCCTAACTCAACCAGTGTCAGCGCCCCCGACATGGCGTCAGCCCTGAGCCGGAACGAGGGAGGTGACGAGCGCCGCCCGGAACGAGATCCCGTGCCGTTTCTGGCCGTTGAACTCGTTCTCCCAGTCGCGGGCCTTGAGTCCGGTCACCGCTACCGGCATACCCACGGTCAGCCCCTCCGACAGGCCGGTCTCCGGGACCGAGACGGTGTAGAGGCTCGCCTCGCCCTCATCTGCGATCGTCAGCCCGATCGTCATCATCTTGGCGCCGGTCTCCCGGTCGATCGCGATCTCACCGGTCTGCTTGTTCACCAGCTTCGGCGCCGGGGGCACCGCCACGAACACGAACGCCGTCGAGGTGTCGACCTTGAACACAGCCATGGAGCTATCTCCTCTAGATGAGGCTTGCTCCTGCACTCATGTACAGGAGTGATGTCTAAAAGAGTGCCCGACTCCTGTACATGAGTCAACCCGCCGCGAGAAAGAATCTTGCGACGGGTTGGGGAAGTTGACTGAAGGTCAGTCTCGGGCGGGGAAGCGGTAGTCAAGAACGAACTGGTCAGCCGCCATGACGGTGTCGCAGACCTCCACCACGCGGCCGTCCGTGGTGATCGCGTCCCGGACGAGATGGATCACGGGTGAGCCCGGGCTCAGGGCCAGTGCGGCGGTCTCCGGCTTGGTCGCCAATCGAGCCCGCACGGTCTCTGTGAACTCTGCGAGCTGATGGCGGTGTTCCTCCAGTCGCGCGTAGATCCCGCCGGGGCCGGGGTTCTCGGCGAACATCTCGGGAATGTCCTTGACCACGTCCCACGGCAGGTACGACGTGGCCTCCTCGGTCGGGATCCCGTCCCTGAAGTACCTGCGCTTGCGGGCGAGCACCTGGGTGCCGGCGGGAATGCTCAGCCGCTCGGCGATCTCCGAGCGTGCTTCCGTCGGGCCGACGAAGAGCACCGTCACCGATGGCGTACCGCCGGACACCTCCGCCTCAGCAAGGTACGCGGCCTTACCGGCGTTGCGGTGAGCGCGGCGGAACCGGTCCGATGACTTCCGTTGCACCGGAGGGCGGGACCGTACGAAGGAGCCCTTGCCGTGGTGCGTCTCGATGAGCTGGGAAGTTCGCAGCTCGGCAATCGCCTTGCGCACTGTGCCGGAGGCGACCCCGTACCGCTGCATCAGCTCGGCTTCACTGGGGACTGCCGAGCCAGGAGCCAGCGCACCCGACTTGATCTGTGCGGCGAGGTCATCCGCGATCTGCAGATACTTCGCCTTGGCCGACGAGGCCACGTCACCACTCGCCATAGTCCTTCTGGGCTCCTATTCTCCTGTACATGAGTAACAGCGCCGAGAAGGCCCCGTCAACGCCGCTCCACTCCGTGTCCGTGGCGGGGGCTGTTGTGCGCGAAGACGGGCGGGTACTCGCGATCCGCAGGGCCGACAATGGCACCTGGGAACCGCCGGGTGGCGTGCTGGAGCTGACCGAGACCGTCGAGGACGGCGTGCGCCGCGAGATCTACGAGGAGACCGGGCTCAAGGTCAGCGTCGAGCGACTGACCGGCGTCTACAAGAACGTGACCCGCGGCGTGGTTGCTCTGGTCTTCCGATGCCATCCGGAGGGCGGGGAAGAGCAGCTATCGGACGAGTCGACGGCTGTCGACTGGCTCACGCCTGCGGAGGTCTCGGACCGGATGGCCGAGGTCTACGCGGTACGGATGCTCGACGCCCTTCGGGAGGAGGCGGCCCCGAGCATCCGCACGCACGACGGCCGGCACTGGCTCGGCGAGGCCGCTGCCAGCTGAATCAGCGAGCCGACGAGCGCTGCCCGATCTGGGCCCAGACGCTCCTGCGACGGGCCACGGCGAACACTGCGTCGACTTGGCTCGGTGCCAGGAGCGGCGGTCGAGCGGAAAGCGTGGGAACAATCTGCTCGCCGTCGAGAACGGTGACAGCCGGCTCTTCTGCCTTGTGCGTGAGCGTCCGTGCGCCGACGACGGCGATCACCGGTTGAACCGGCACCTCGAAACCGCACCAGCGCTTCAGCAGAACGGCAGTCCGTCGACCCTCGAACTCCGAGTTCTCGATGTAGGGGAAGCTGTTCCTGTTGACGGTCACCCGTTTGTCCTCGACCCAGACCGAAGCGTCCGGGTGGTGCTTGGTGTTCACGGTAAACACCCCCGGTGGACCTATCACCACACGATCGATGTCGGAGCCACTCGGCAGCGGAACGCCGTGCAGCACGTACCAGCCAGAGCTCTTGAGCTTGTCGAGAAGCCGACCAACGAGCACCTCACCATCCAGCCCTTTGGACAGTTCAGGGCGAGTGAGGTCATCCCGAGCAATCCGGGCGGCCACGCGTACCAGCCACTTCCGCTTGCCTTGATCAGCCTGGATCATGCCCTGAACCCCAGCGCCAGGCCGATTCCCAACAAGGTCATCGTCGCTGGTGAACGGCGGTAGGGCAGGAATCGAAGCCGGTGGTACTGGCGGGGGCGACGAGGGACGGACTGGCACACCGGTTGCAACGGTCGGTGGCGGGATCGATCGGCCGGACGTCTGGCACCAGTCCCGGATCCTCTCCAAGGCTGCTTCCTTGTAAGCGTCATCGTTGATCGTGATGGCGCCAGTCAGGCAATCCAGCCATGCCACCGCCCGGCCACGGGGTCCAGCCAGATTGACGTACAAGCGATCCTTGCCCGGCCGACGCCACGGATTGACGGTTAGCTCCTCCATACTGCCCCCTCGCTGGTCCTAACACGAGATCACCACGTGCACTGGGAGCCTGACAAGAACGCGATCAGTCAAGCCCACCCCGACCGGCGGGAGGGTCGAGGAGGAGGGCTGTTACGAGTTTCGCTACTTCATCAAGGGCGCGCACGGCGCGCCCCGCCGCGCGGCCTAGCCGCTCGCCGTCGCTCCTGTCTTCGCCCCGCTCCGGCGGCGGCCGGCCGCGTCGGCGGCTAGACGCCAGACGAAGGCTGAGCCCAGAACTCCGCCGGGGCTGGGGGCGGGCGGTGGAGCGGTTTTACCCACCTCTCCGGACCGGGACCCGCGTCGAGCAAGACCGGGGGGCCACTCGGCCAAATTGCGGTCAGGCCCAAAAGCCCTGACCGAGTCGCAACAGCTTACGGCCCCCCGATCATGCTCGACCCCAGACCGGACAGGACACCGGCCAAAACCGCTCCACCGCCCGCGTGCACCCGTGCCCCGCCGTGCCCCATCCATGCCCCAAGAGGCGGAGACGGGCGGTAAATCACGGGCAATGCCGGGCACGTGCTCGTCGGGCAACGAGATGCATAACTGCACGTCAGAAGCCTTTTATGCCTTGTTCGTTAGGGAGCTTCCCAAGCTTAGAGCGCGAGTTCGATTCTCGTCGCCCGCTCCATACCGAAAGCCGCAGGTCAGCGACCTGCGGCTTTCGCGCTGTCTGGGCCAATTCGGGTCCGCCGTGCCAGATCCGTGCCAGAAGGAGCGGGCGGGCAGTCGGGGGCGCTCGATTGGCGCCGGGGTGCCCTTACCAGCGGCGAAATGCTCCCGAATGGCGAGATGCATCTTCTGTGATCTGCGCCACCCGCATTGCCGAGTCGCCGAGAGCGTGATCGGCGCCCCTGATGTAGCGGTATCCCACAAGAGTTCGGGCCGCGAGGCTTCTGGCTATGCTGCTGGCCCGTGGCTCTCGAACCATCCGAACCCATGACCCGTGATCGGGCGCTCGCCCTGCTGGCGGCGCTTCCGGTGGCCATCGCTCCCGGTCTCAGTGATGCCGAGGTCGAGGCCGTGCAAGATCGCTTCGGGTTCAGCTTCGCGGCGGACCACCGGATCTTCCTGCAGACAGGGCTGCCGCTGGGCCAGGGCTGGCCGGACTGGCGCACCGGGGACGCCGACGAGCTGCGCGGTCGCCTGGACTGGCCGAGGAACGGCGTGCTGTTCGACGTCGAGCACGGCTTCTGGTACCCGGGTTGGGGCGAGAAGCCCGAGGACCGCCAGGAGGCACTCCGGCTCGCGGAGGCCCGTCTTCTCGATGTGCCGCAACTGGTGCCCGTGTACTCGCACCGCTATTTGCCCGGCACCGCCGACCAGAGCGGACACCCGGTGCTCTCGGTCCACCAGACCGACATCATCTATTACGGCAACGACCTCGCGGACTACCTTCGCCGCGAGTTCGGCGGTCCCACCTCCGACCTCGGCAGCGCGCGGGCCAGCGTGCCCTTCTGGTCGTACTTCCTCGGCGGTGACGAGTTGCGGGAGATCATCACCAGCACCCCGCACGACCCCTACTCGGTCACTGCGGACGAAGCCGTCGACCACCTGCTCATGCTCGCGATCGAACAGCGGATCGGCCGCCACGTCGGAGCGGACACACTCATCCAGGCCGCCTTGGTCGCGATCGTCCTCGACATCGACACCCCAGCCCTCCGTGACCTCGCCGGTCTGACCCGCCGCGAGGAGTCCCAGGCCCGCGAGCTCTTCGCGCAGGTCATCGAGGAACTCGGCCTCACGGCGCGGATCCCCGCCGATGGCACGGAGGCACACTGGGCCTTGGTGCGCTGGTGGCTGCAGCTCATCGCCAACGGGAGCATGAACGCGATCGAGGGCGGCAACCTGATCTCGTACGAGGCGTGGGGACCGCTCGACGGCCACGAATCCCTCCGCCCGTTCGTCGCCTGGACCAGCGAGTGCGACGACTGGAAGGACGACTGGGACACGCCCCGCGACGTCTTCAAACAACGGATCATCGACGAAGCCAGGGCCCTCCTTGTCGGACCCTGGCCGCCGACGGCGTGAGTCCCCCAAGTCGATGCGTTCCTGACAGCAGACCCGCTGTGTCCGGCGGGACTGTCGGCGGCCGTCCTCAGCCGGCGGTGCCGAGGGCTTCGGCGAGGTGGGCGTCCTGGTCGGGCGAGAGGCCGAAACGGATGGCGCGGGGGCTGTAGGCGCCGCCGCAGAGCAGAACGCGGCTGGCGTGGGTGGCGGTGGCAGCACCGCTGAGAGGGGCGTCTCCTTCGAAGTACCAGATCTCGCCGTCCCAGAAGGGGTGATCGAGCAGGGCCTCAGCGAGGGCGGCCGCGGCCTCGGACGAAGTGCCGATGGCGGCGAGGGCGCTGGCGATGCTTGCGATGGCGTCCGTCGGCAGGTCGGCGTCGCCGAGAGTGGGCAGCAGGAGCAGCAGGCGGGCCTGCGGGTCGGTGATTCCCGGCCCGTCGCCGGGGTTCCGGGCGACGTGGATCAGTTCCCGCCAGGCGAGGCCAGGGCCGGCAAAGTGGCCCTCGATGCTGGCCAGTGAGCGTGGCCGGTCCCAGTCGGGGTGGGCCAGGTAGTAGTCGATCCCTTCGTCCTCGGTGAAGTTGCGGTGGACGATCAGGATGCTGTGGCCGTGTTGCATGGGCAGCCGGATGACGGGCCAGGCGGCCGGGTCGGAGAGCCGCTCGTAGGCGGCATCCGCGTCCGCCCCGTCGGCACCGAACAGGGTGGGCTCAGGCTCGAACTCCTCGCCCTCGGCGAGCAACAGCAGGTACGCGGCCCAGAAGCCGGGCAGGGCGAGCAGTTCCTCGCCCGGGATCAGGGGTTCGTTCTCGTGTCCGGTGATCAGCACGGGTGCATGCTGTCAGCCCGAGGTGACAGCCATCGGCCCGGTGACCAGCAGCTGAGACGGTCGTGAGTTCGACCGTTCAGCCAGCGCGGGGTTCCGTACGACAGTAGTTTCATCCCTCGTGAGGAGTGAACGGACGTCCAACAATCGCCGGTTGCCTATCTCCGTCAGGAGGAAGGTCGCGGTAGGCGTCGCCGCGGTGGCGGCGGTGCTATGGGTGGCAGGGTGCAAGCCGGCTGCGGCCGGGACGCCGGTGCCCAACGTCGTTGGGATGCAGGGCGATAAGGCGGAGGACGCCTTGCAGCAGCCGAACGCGTACATAGCGAAGGACATTACCTTCCAGGACGTGAAGGCCGGTGAGACGTCCGCCCGCGTCGTGATCATAAAGAGCAACTGGAAAGTCTGTGCGCAGGCGCCCGCTGCGGGCTCGCCGTCGGTGAAGAACATGACGGTGAAGCTGTCCGTAGTGAAGAACGAGGAGAACTGCCCGGGGGCCTCGCCCGCGCCGGCGCCAACCGCCCCCTCTGCCCCGGCGGGCGTGCCTTCGGCTCAGGCGTCGACAGCCACCCTGGCGCCGACCACGGCACCCTCCACCCACGTCCCGGTTCCGGTGGCCACCACGGAGGCACCGGCCGATACCTACAGCCCGCCGCCAACGTCTGCGGTGGCACCGACAACACCAGCCCCAGAGCCGGCAGGGTCGTGCAAGGCGCACACGGTGGCCTACTGCGGCTGGGACCGGGGCGAGACTCCAGAGCAGCCGGGCGAAACGGCCACGTGCAAGGACGGCTACGTCTCGTTCGCCGGCGACGACGGCTCTGGCACCTGCTCCGGCCACAAGGGCGTTCGGGTCTGGTTCAAGTAGGACGCATGACGACGGCGCCCGGTGGTTGCCGGGCGCCGTCGTCATGGATGTGGGTGCCGCATCTCCGCGTCGTCAGGAGGTCAGCCCTGGCGGACCGCGGGTGGTCGGGGTGGGGTCGGTACGCGAGGGCTCGTCTCGGTCGTCTTTTTGGCGGGCGAGATCGCGCTGACCAGCATCACTGACGACACGTCAGTTCACTTGCATATGCTGCTATGTCATATGTCTTCCGCCGCCCTGGCAGACCACGAGGAACGACCGGGAGTACCGATGGGTCAGACAGCAGCCGGACATGCATGTGCGATCAAGACCGCGTCCGGTGGTCTCATATCGGCCGCCTGGTGCATCGAGCAGTTCGCACCAGTCGTTGCCGGGCTACCGGATCTCGCCGCGGCCGACATCGCGCGGCCCGAGCTCCTTATCCATGAGGAGACCGTCCGATCGAAGCACTTTCAGATCTACTACACGCCGTTTGATCGCAGCATCGATCCCGATGTGAAAGTCATCCTGGTCGGTGTCACGCCAGGGCGCCAACAGCTCCATCTTGCTGTGCAGGCGGCCCAGGCCGCGCTGGCAGCGGGCCGATCCCCGGAGGAGGCGGTTCGGCGGGCGGGCCGGACGGCGAGTTTCGCCGGGCCGATGCGCAAGAACGCCGTGGCCATGCTGGATGCCATCGGTTTGGCCGAGGCTCTCGGGATCACCACCACGTCCACCCTGTTCGGCGAGCACGCGGGGATGTGTGCCACCACCTCGGCAATCTGCCACGCGGTGTTCGTCAACGGGAAGAACTACAGCGGCGACGGGATCACCAAGAGGCCGATCTTCCGGGACTTCGCCATCCGAGTGCTCGGTGCCCAGTTGCAGGGCGCCCCGGATGCGTTGGTGGTCCCGTTCGGCAAGGCAGCGACCGAAGCGGTGCAGCTGAGCATCGAGTCCGGCAAGGTGGCAGCCGCGAGGTGCCTGGTGGGCTTTCCACATCCCTCTGGTGGGAACGGACATCGGAAACAGCAGTTCGAACGGGAGCGGGAAAGCCTGGTGGCTTCCGTCGGGGCATGGGCGGCACGCTGAAAGGGCCAACTCCACTTCATGGGCAGCGGACAGCGGTGGTGAATAGCGGGATCCGCAGGTAGGGGGACGGCCAGTGACCCACTGGCCATCCCCAGGTGAAGTGCCTTTATGCCTCAAGGGCCTCCGTCTTGGTATCGGAGGGCAGCTGTCGGCGGCGGGTGCGGATGTCGACGACAGCGGCGCTGATGCCGTTGGAGATCTTGGTCTGCTGTTCGGCAGTGGCGTGCTGGTAGATCAGCGCGGCGCGGACGGAGGAGTGGCCCATGTGGGTCATGAGGTCCTTGAGGCTGGCGCCGGTGCCGGCGGCGAGGACGTTGCCGGTGTGGCGGAGGTCGTAGAAGCGGAAGCCGTCCATGCCGAGCTTCGCGCGGGCCTTGCGCCACTTGCGGCCGAACGTTGAGCGGCGGAACGGGGCTCCGCGCTCGCCGACGAACAGCAGCCCGTCGTCCTCCTTCGCCGCGTACCAGCGCAGGTGCTGCTCGAAGTCGGGGACGATCTCCGGCGGGATGCCGACCGGCCGCCTGCCGGCCTTGGACTTCGGGTCGCCCAGGGCCCGCTTGCCGGTGGTCAGTTCGGGGGCCGCGCGCCGGATCCACACGACGCGCTTGACCAGGTCGACGTCGGATCGGCGGACCTCGGCCAGTTCCTCGGGGCGCAGGGCCATGAAGGCGCCCATGAACACCATGAGTTGCCAGCGCGGGCCCATGAGGTCGGCGAGCTGGAGGACCTGCTCGACCGTGGCGATGGGTCGTTCCTCTGCCTCCTCCTTGCCGCCGCCCTTGATGCGGCAGGGGTTGCGGCGGATGAGCTCGTCGTCGACGGCGGTCTCCAGGACTGCCTTCAGGAGGCGGTACGTCTTGGCGGCGGTGGTCTTCTTGCCCTCCTTGACCAGGGCGGCCCGCCAGGCCCGGACCTGGGGAGCGGTGATCTCCTTCAGGTCGGACTCTCCGAACGCGGGTTCCAGGTGCAGACGCAGGAGACGGCGGTACAGCTCCTCGGTGAGGGGCGCGAGGTCGCGCTCGTCGATCCAGGCGGTTGCGTAGAGAAGGAAGTTGACCGCGCCCGCGTTGGGGTCACGCCACTCCTCGCGGCGTATGTCGGCTTCGGTCTCGACGAGCCAGGCCTCGGCGTCGCCCTTGGTGTCGAAGGTCTGGTCGGCGTTGCGCAGGAGGCCGTCGGGGCCCGGGTAGCGGGCCTGGAAGCGGCCGGAGGGGAGCTTGCGGACGGAGCCCCAGCGGCGCCGACGGCCGGAGTTGTTCCCCATCAGGCGGCCCGCCCGAAGCGGCGGTTGGCGCGGATCGGTGCGACGGTGTTGGCCTCGATGTAGGCGGTGAGCACGCTCTCGGCGATGCGGACGTGGGTGCCCACCTTCACGAAGGCGATGCGTCGCTCCGCGATGAGTCGGCGGGGGAACCGCTCGCTGGTGCCGAGGCGCTCGGCGACCTGGCCGACAGTCAGGTACTGCTCGGGGGCTTTGGCGGAGCGGCGGTTGCTGTTCTCGGGCATGGCTTCTCTCCCCGCGGCGCGCGTGGCTGTGACGGGCCGTCGCTGCGGTTGATCGCTGTGGTAGGTGGTCGGGTTGTGGATGGACGCCGCATTCCGGTGCGCCAACACCGGAGCACGCGCGGGTGGGTTCGGGCCGAAGCCTGGTTCAGTCGCGGTCGAGTGCGGCCTTCAGGTTGTCGAGGAGCTGGATGAGCTCGGACCGGGTGAACTGACTCAGCGGTCCGGCCTCGGCTGTCCGGTCGGCCGCCGGGAGCGGTGGAAGGTGCCGGGTTCGTCTGCCCTCCGGCCGCGCGCGCAGGGCGTGCGCGAGCGGGCCGTCCTCGCCGGCCTGGTCGGGCTCGTCGACGGGGAAGGGCAGCAGAGGGCGGATGCCGTCGGCCCAGTCCCAGGCCGCCTCCGTCGTTACGCTGCCGGCACCGGTGACGGTGGTCCGGCTCGCGTCAGCGACGGGCGGTAGGAGCAGGGTGGTCGGGGAGACCCCGAGGGCGACGGCGATGGCGACGAGGTCGTCCACGTCCACGCGCCGCTCTCCGCGCTCGATCTTGCTGAGCGCGGTCGTGGGCGTGGGGCGGCCCAGGTCGGTGAGGATCTGGGCGAGTCGGCGCTGGCTCATGCCGAGCCCGGTCCGCAGCCGCTCGATGTTCCGCGCGGTCTGCAGACCGGTCGGGCCGATCTCGACAGGTCGTGTTGCCATGACGGGATGTAAGCATGGATCTTCGGCCGCTCCAAGTGGTGCGCGAGAGCCGCTCGGATCGTGCTGTTCCGTCCGCGCGCATGCCGGGCCGTCCACCACCACGTGGTCGTTGACGTGCTGTTTGGTGCGGCCGAACTTTGCTGGTAGTCCTTGGACCAGCGACTCGCCGGGAGGACGGCGCCCACGCTGCCTCCCCGACGGTGCGCTCCAAGATGGAACGTCCCTGTCGGTGCCGACCGTCCAGGCGGCGAGTACGGCGGAGAGCCGCCGACCGGCACGAAGGAGGGGATGAGCGGGCGGCGCGGAGAGGACCGCGCGAGCGCCCCGAAAGCGGGAGCGGCCCCCGGTGTTGGCGCACCGAGGGCCGAAGTAACTCCCTGAACCGACCACCTACCACAGCGATCAACCGAGGCACCGGCCCGTCACGGCCAAGAGGCGCCTCGGGGAGGAAGCCATGCCCAAGAGTACGACCCCGGCGGTGCGTTCCGCAGCCGCCGGCTGCGGCCTGCCCTCGAAGGCGGGGCGGTAGCTGTGGCGCGCATCCGCACCATCAAGCCCGAGATCACCCAGTCGCTCAGCCTCGCCGAGGTGTCGCTGACTGCTGAGCGGACCTTCGTCTGCCTGCTCACCCAGGTCGACGACGAGGGCCGCCACATCGACCACGCCGCGATCATCAACGGCGTCCTGTGGGCGCTGCGGCCCGAGCACACACCGGTCCACTGCGCGGACGACCTGCAGCAGCTGGCCACAGCCGGGCTGCTCTGCCGGTACACCGGCTGCGACGGGCGCCAGTACCTGCACATCGCCAAGTGGCACGAGCACCAGAAGATCTCCCACCCCAGTCCCTCCCGGCTGCCCTCGTGCCCCGTCCACGAGCGCGAGCGGCAGTGCGGAAAGTGCAAGGAGGATCGCTGCGCACGCCCGGCTCCGGAGGACCTCCGGAGGATTCCGGAGACCTTCCCCGGCACGGTTTCGGCACCTGCCAGCGACACCGTGCCGCCCGAGGCCACTCCGCCGGTCCCGAATGGGGCGGTACCCGGCAACCAGTCGGCGGCTGTCGATGAATCCGCAGGTCAGGACACTTCTCCGGAATCCCTCCGGAGGGCTCCGGAAGCTCTCGTGCCTGGACCTAGGACCATGGATCCTGGATCTACCCCTAACGGGGGCGGCTTCGCCGCGCCCACCCCGACACCCTCACGCGCCCCTCACCGGGACGAGCCGCAGCCCGTCGTGGCGCTGGCGGCCGAGCGGAGCGCGACCGCGCACGACCTGCTCGCCGAGTACGTGCGCGGCTGCCGCAAGACCCCGCCCGCCAAGGTGCGCGGCCACCTCGCCAAGGTCCTCTCCGGTCTGCTGATCGAGGGCTTCACCGCGGACGAGATCCGGGCCGGACTAGAGCGGTACCGGGCCAAACCGTTGAGCCCCAGCCTGCTGCCCGACATGGTCAACGAGGCCGTCAACGCCCAGCCCGCAGCGGCTCGGCAGACGGCTACCCAGGCCCAGCACCGGCCCTTCACCAACCCCGAGGACGCCCTGGCCTACTACGGAGGCGAGCTGTGACCACCACCAGCCCGGCCGTCCGCCGTGTCGCCGACCGTGATCCCAAGCCCATCGGCGAAGGCTGGCGCGAACGCTTCGCCCGCATCCGGGCCACCCCGCCCACCGCCGCCGAGCGTGAGGCCGACCAGCCGTCGACCGTCCTGGAGCTGGCCGACCGCCGGATCCCGCCGCGCTACCGGCTCGCCGTCGCCGACCACCCCGAGGTCGCCACCTGGGTCCAGCAGGTCACCTTGGCCTGCCGCCGAGGACCGGCGGGTGCGCCGGGCATCGGTCAGGGCCCGTCGCTGCTGATCACCGGCTCGACCGGGTCGGGCAAGACGCACCAGGCGTACGGCGCCGTTCGCAGCCTGCTCGCGGCCGGTGTGCGCCTGCGGTGGACCAAGACCACCGCCGAGGAGCTGTACGCGGCCCAGCGGCCCCGCCAGGGCTTCGACGGCGAGCGGGAGATGCGCGAACTGATGGCCTGCCCGCTGCTGATCGTCGACGACCTCGGCGCCGCGAAGACGACCGAGTGGACCGAGGCGCTCACCCTGCGGCTGGTCAACCACCGCTACGAGCACATGCTCCCGACGATCTTCACCACCAACCTGCCGCTCGGCGACATCCGCGCCGCCCTCGGCGACCGCACCGCGTCCCGGCTGGCGGAGATGTGCGACCGCGTCATCCTGACCGGCCCCGACCACCGGAGGCACACCTCCGCGTGACTGCGGCCACGACGTCTCAGCCGCCCGGCACCGTGCACACGGCCGTGCGGTCCGATCCACCCTGCCCGCCGCTCCGTCATTGCCGCGACATGCGGTGGGCCACTTCGGAGACCTCCTCATGACCAACGCCTCGGCAGCCGCCATCCCCGGCAGGAGTACGCGCGTCACCGGCTGGGACCGCCTGGCGATCGCTCTTCTCGCAGCCGCCGGCTTCGTCCTGTCCTACGACGCGCTGCGGCAGATGGCCGCCGCGATCCACGTACGCGCCCAGCTGGCCTACCTGTTCCCACTGATCATCGACGGGTTCATCGCCTACGGCGTCCGCGCCCTGGTCGTCCTGCGCGACGCCCGCTGGCCGGCCCGCGCCTACGCCTGGACGCTCTTCGGCTGCGCAACCGCCACCAGCGTCTGGGCCAATGCCCTGCACGCCGTCCGCCTCAACCAACTGACCGGCGCGGGTGGCGAGCTGCGGCTCAGCGACTCCGTCGTCGGAGCCCTGTCCACCCTCGCGCCGCTCGCCCTCGGCGGCGCCGTCCACCTGTACATCCTCGTCGCCCGCCACGGTCAGGACACCACGCCCCGAGGCGGCGGATCGCGATCCGAGACTTCTGCCGATTCCGTCCGGCTGCGGGAGACGGACGACCGTAACGACGAGACGGCCCTGCCGACGCTGCTGTCCGCCGCCGGCCTTCTGCCCACCGAGTGGAGCGACGCGGTGCCTGGTCTCCGGTCGGCAGAAGTCGATGACCAGCCGACTGGCGTCCCGGACACCTCCGTCGACGAGTGGGCGGAAGCCGCTGGAACAGCGGACGAGTCCCACGTCGACGACCCCACCGCCACCGTGCAGGGCAAGCCGATCGGGCGACCGCCGGGCGCGTCGATGGAACAGCTGATGGAGGTCGGCCGCGCGGCGGTCGCCGCCCACGGCCGACTCACCCGCGCGATCGTAGAGCAAGCCGTCCGCGAGGCCGGACTTCCGCTCGGCAGTACCCGCCTGACCGAGCTGATGAAGCAGCTCCGTCGCGAGCGGAACGGCGAACAGGACGGTCAGGGCACCACCGCTCGCTGACCGTCGCCGTGACCGGCCGACCCGCTGCGGTCGGCCGGTCACCGACTTCTGGAGACTCGCAGCCGCAGTCGGCGGAAGTCCACCGCCGCCGGTCACCCCGCTCGGCGGAACTCGACCTCCGCCGCGCACCGGCCCGTCCCCGCGGCAGGGCCCTCCCGGAACGCCCGGCCCGATCCGGCGCACATACCTGCGAAGCCCGGCACGACCAAACCGGCACCCGCCAGGAAACTGCCCACCCACACCACCACACCCGTCCGCCGCCCCCTGGAGCACCACCGTGAAGACCACCCGCCAGAGCGCGAACGACCGGGCCGGGAAGTTTGTAGGCCTCCTCCGCCGCTACGAAGGTGACCCGCAGAGCACCCCGACGGGAGCAAGCGAGTGCATCCGGACCCCTGATCGGGGCCCGGACGCGAACGCCCCCGCCCAGGAGGGCGCGGGCGAGGCGGTGCTGCCGAGCGCGAGGGCGCGCACGGCAACACCGCAGGAGCACTGCGAGGGCGCGGCACTCCAGGAGAAGCCCACCAACCTCGTCGACGAGTCCGTCGCCGACGAGCTGCCGCCCGCCGCACCGACCGCCCGCACCCGCACCGATCGAGCCGACGCGCGCCGTAAGCCCAAGCGCCGCCGCCGTGACGACGAGAACCCCAAGGACCTCAAGGTCTCCCTCCGTGTCAGCCCCGAAGAGAAGGCCGAGATCGAGAGCCGGGCGAAGGCCGCGGAACTCTCCGTCGCGCACTACCTATTCCGCAAAGTCTTCTCCGACGACGGCGTCGGTCTGGGCGGGCGGGACGCGAGCCTGGATGCGGCCGTCGACGAACTCCGCGCCACTCGTCGCCAGTACGCCGGCGCGACCAACAACCTCAACCAGCTCGGCCGCGACTACCACTGCGGCATCGACCTCCTGCCCGCCGAGGTTCAGGACGCCGCCGCCGCCGTGCACAACGGGTTCAAGGAAGGCCGCCTGGCGATCGCCGAGATCGACCGCGTGTCGATGCAGCTGGCGAAGGCGAAGCGCGGTTGATCAGCAAGGCTGTCCACGGCAACAACACCCTCGGAGCGCTCCGCTACCTGTTCGGACCCGGCAAGGCGAACGAGCACACCGACCCCCACATCGTCGCCTCCTGGGACGGTTTCGCCCCCGACCCCGGCCGCGACCCGTCCGCCACCCTCGAACAGCTCCGGGATGCCCTCGACCTGCACGTCGTCCAGTACGGAAGGAAGATCAACAATCACGTCTACCACCGCATGATCCGAGCCGACCCGGATGACCGCATCCTCAGCGACGACGACTGGGCAGCCATCACCAGCCGCGTCATTGCCGCCGCCGGCATCGCCCCGGACGGCGACGACGACGGCTGCCGGTGGGTCGCCGTACGCCACGCCGACGACCATGTCCACATCCTCGCCACCGTCGTCCGGGCCGACCTCACGCAGGCCCGCCTGCGCGGCGACCAGTACCGCGTCGAAGCCGAACTCACCAAGATCGAGCGCCAGTACGGCCTCAAGGACCTCTCCGACACTCGCACTCGCGAATACCGGGATGCGATCCCCAAGCGCGCCAAGGGGAAGGAACTGTACAAGGCCCAGCGTCTCGGCCGGGACGGCACCGACCGCGACCGCCTGCGCACCGCCGTACGCCAGGCACTCACCGGAGCCGCGAGCGAGGAGGAGTTCACCGCCCGGCTCACCGCCCAGGGCGTGCTCCTCGGCGTACGCCGCGCGCCCTCCGGCGACGTGACCGGCTACAAGTTCGCCCTCCCCACCGACGACGAGAGCGGACCGGTCTGGTTCTCCGGCAGCAAGCTTGCCTCCGACCTCACCCAGCCCCAGATCCGAGCACGCTTCGACCTCGGCATCGACCAGCCCGCCTACCCCACACCAGACCCGCACACCTGGCCCGCCGCCAGCCGCCACCAGTCCAGCACCACCGTCGAACTCGCCTACCCGGCCTTCGACAACGGGCAGGACGCCGCCCGCGCGGAGGCGGTCATCCGGGGCGGCCTCGAAGTCCTCGACGCGCTCGCCGACACCAGCCCACCCCTCAGCAGGAAGGAACTCCACCAGGCCGCACGGGCCCTGGAATACACCCGCACCGCCCACACCCGCGCCGCCGGCGCCGACCTACGCGCGATGCGCTCCGCCGCCCGAGAACTCCTCTACGCCGGACCCGCCAACAGCCGGGGCGAGGACGGTACAGCCGCAGCAACGATCCTGACCAGCGTCGTGCTGCTCGCCATCGTGATCGCCAAGTGGCACGCCGCCCAAGGCCACCATCACCAGGCCGACGCCGCCCGCAAGGCGGCCGGCCACCTGCGCGCCGCCTACACCCGGCACGCAGCCAAGCCAATGGCGCACCTGGCCCTCGAAGGCCGGATCATGGCCACGCCGGACCGAGACCGGCAGGCCGAGGCCGTCCGCCGCGCCCTGCCCGCCGACCAGGCCGCCCGCCTGCTCGACGAGGACAACTGGGCAGCCCTCGCCGCCACCCTCGCCCAGGCCGAAGCGGCCGGCCACGACCCGGCCGTCCTGCTTGCCCACGCCGCTGGGCGGCGCGAGCTGGCCACCGCCGACTCACCCGCCGCAGCGATCACCTGGCGCATCCGTCGCGACGCGGGCCTCCCCGTCCCCGCGCCGCGCGCCACCCAGGATGAACTGCGCACCAAGGCGGCCCTGTTCAGGAGCGCCACCAGCCGCACCACCACTGCGACAGGAGCCGTCACTCCACCGCCCCTACCTGCGGCGCCGCTGGCACCTGGGCCCTACCGCCCCAAGCGGTAACCAGCCTCGGACGACGGCGGGTGTGGGAGGCACTCTCCTGTACCCGCCCCTGACATGTGCCTGCGTCGTCGCCTCAGTGCCCCTGAAGCTGAACGCAGGGGCCATCTGATTCGGGCTGATCATCAGACGGCGATGAACAGCTGTGGCAATTGATTGAGTTCGGTCCGAATGTCTCGGTGCCGCTGTCGCCGGTCAGCTTCAGCCTGGGCTGCCGCTGTCAACTCATCCTTCAACGCGTCGTACGTCAGGCCCCAAGCGTCCAGCTCGGCATCGAGGCTGGCAACCGCCACAGCGAGCTCGGAGTCGGCCCTCTCAACTGACGTCCGCTGCTCGCTGAGTTCCAGGTCGCGTGACTCCGTAGTTTCGTAGCTCCTAAGGGGCTCCGATGCCTTGCTTAGCTTCTCTTCAAGCCGCTTTCGCCGCTCATCTGCTTGGAGCTTCTTGTCCACTGCCTCTACCGCAGCATCGGAGGCATAGGCCACCACTTGAAATCCGAACATCTGCCCGAGGTGGCGTTCGCTCTTGAGCCGAGAGCTGTATCCCTCACGAAGGAGCGGCATCTCATCAACAGTGCCGCGGATCCACTCCCGAACCAAGCCGGTGAGAAAGCGGTCAGCCTCGTCAGGTTTGAAGTCAGCAGGCGTTCCGCGCGAGCTTCCATCCGGATCGAACTCGGGTGCGTGGTACACCCTGCTCCGCAGAAGTTCGTCTCCACGCTGCCAGACGTAGTGCTTGTGCGCTCGATCGCCATCGCACTTGTCGGGGTGGTAATTCACGAATCCCCAGGGCTGGCCGTTGAGAGTCCCGTCGTCAGCAATAAGCTGCTCGTTGCGGAGCTGACGAAATACGGCGAGAGTGACCTGCTTTCCGGAGATGGTTAAGGTCTTCAGCTCCACCGCCGCGGTGTTGATCGTAGCGTTGTGGACAGTCAACTGCTTTGCCATCAGGCTCCCTTCTACGGCTTTGCATCCAGGATGCCGTGAAAACCTGTTCACTGTGGTCAGATCGACGAAACAGCACCTTCAACCAGCCATGTGCGGGCTACCTTGCCAAGGTCAGGCCAGCCTCAGCCCTATCAGTGCCATAACCCAGCGGCGGGCGGCTTTCGAGTGGGGACTTGGTCATTCCACTTCTCGACCGAGCGCAGCGGAGATCGCGCGCTGGTGGACAAGTCCGGTGCGGACGAGACGGACGGCCGGTGTCGAGCAGTCGACGATGGTGAGGTGGTTGGCGGCCGGCGAGACTCCTCCGTCGAGGATGACGGTCGCCTTGACGCCGGTGGAGTCCATGAAGCGCTGGACTTCCCCGACCGTGATCGCAGGGCCGGGCGCGTCGACTCCCGCGTCGCCCGAGATGTTGACGGTCGTCGCCGCCACTGGCGTTCGGGCCGCCGCCGCGAGGGCGCCGAGGGGGCCCGACGAGTTGGTGGTGAGGGCCGGCGACCCGACTGCGGGGTGCTGTGCCCCGACGTCCGCGCTCTGCCAGGGAAGGAGCATGGCGAGGTCGCCGGGCCAGAAGGCGGCGGCCAATTGCCTGGCCTCCGGGTGGATGACGAACTGCTTCTCGCACGCCTCCAGGGAGAGGGTGACGAGTACGAGGGACTTGGCGCGTGGCCGCTGCTTGCCGTCGAAGATGCTGTTGCAGGCAGCCAGATTCGTGGCGTCGGCGCAGATCATGTACCAGCGCTCGGTGGGCACGATGATAAGTTCGCCGGCCTCCAGGGCACGGGCGGCGGCGATGAGTTGTCCTGCTGGGATCGGTCGCACAGGTATCCCTCTGTCTCGGAGTCAGTGGACAGGCCGGGCTCGCTCCCGGCCCTGGCTGGAGTTCACGCGGGCTGTGACAGCCCTGGGTAGTCGAGCCACGGGTCTTGCAGTGCCTGCAGCCGCCGTCGAGCGTGGTCGGGGTGCTCAACGCGGAAGTACGCCATGATCCGTGGCTCCGGGCTGAGGTTGCGGCCAACGGCGTGGGGGACGAGGTGGTGCATCAGCAGCAGGTCGCCGGGCTGGCCGAGGAACGGGATGCCGGCATGGGCGTCGATGTCGGGTGGGACCTGCTCGGTGATGCCGAGCGACCACTCGGTCCGGAACCACTCCGCCATGGCCAGGTGCCCGCCCGGTTGGTAGCGCAAGGCCCCGCCTTGCGGGTCGGTGATGTCGGACAGCACGACACCGACAAGCAGCGAGAAGGTTCGAAGCTCGTCCGGGTCGAGGTGCGGGCAGGCGACGCCGTCCACGTGCATCGCCTTCTCCGACTGGGGCTGTTCGAGCTGGCCCTCGGGGATGCGAATCTGGAGTTGCACGGTGGAGACGGGGCGAACGGTGCCGAGCAGGTCTTGGGCGAACTCGGCGGCCGGGGACGCCGAGAAGAGCGCAAGCAGGTCGGGGTGGCTTCCGAGCTCCGGCGCGAAGGTCCGCTGCGTGTAGGCGTTGATGAGCTCGGGGTTCATCGACTCGCGGTACCAGTCGGTGACCAGTTCACGGGCTCGGACGATCTGGTCGTCGGGGACGGCGCCGCGCCTGACGAGCAGGCCGTGGCGCATGAAGGCGTGCTTCTCTGCAGCGGTGAGGGCCACGGAATCTCCTGGAGGGCGTGGGGCGGTTACGGGCTGTGGTTGGTGAGGTGGGTGAGCGCGTGGTCGGCCGCATCGAGGGCGCTGTTGAGAATGGCTCGGCCGGCATCGGCGGTTGCCCGGCGCGGGTCGCCTCCGATGACGCCGCAGGTGGCGATGGTGGTGTCGCCGGAGGTCCACGGCCAGGTCGTGCCGCGGTCCAGGACGAGCCGCTTCGCCTCGGTGCCGTTGGCGGTGAAGTCCGCTGGGAGGAGGTCAAGATGGACGTCCTCGGGCGCGAGTTCGAGCATCATGGCGGTCTCGCGGATGCCAGCGTGGATCTCCGGGACGGTCTCGCCGCCGGCCTGGACGGCGGACAGCGAGCCCGGGTGGATGACGCAGACGGAGAAGGCGTGCGCGCGCCTCAGCTCGTGGAGGGCAGGCTCCAGGATTCCTCGGTTGCCACCGTGGCCGTTGATGATCAGGAGCCTTCGCGCAGGGGTCGCCCGCAGGTGCTCCGTGACCACGGTGTCGAGCAGGGACATGAAGCTCGCGATCCGTAGTGACACCGTTCCCGGCGACCAGGCGTGTTCGAGCGAAAGCCCGTACGGGATGGCCGGCAACGCCCACAGGTCGTGCTGTCCGCCGTACCGCTGGACCAGCAGACCGGTGAACCGCTCCGCGATCACGGTGTCCGTATTGAGCGGCAGGTGGGGACCGTGCTGCTCGTGGGAGCCGATGGGGAGGCAGAGCACGGATTCGGTGGTGAGCTCGGTCAGGACCGCGGGTGCGGCCAGCCGCCCGTACTGGCGGGCGGCTGGACCGTCTGCTCGTATCACTCGGTGCCCCGCCGACCGATACGGATGAGGAACTCGTTGTCCTCGGGGAAGACGTCCTCGGTGCTGTGCTGAGCGAGGGCGGTCTCCACGGCCGCCTCGAACTCGTCGAGGCGGCCTCCGAAGAGGTGCGGTGCGGCGAAGCTCGTGGAGTATAGGTAACCGAGGATGCTGTTGGTGCTCCACGTCCGATGGACGGGCACCCGGATCTCCTCGACCCGGTTGAAGGGCGACTCCTCCATGATTTCGCTGTAGGGCCGGTTGTGGTGCTTGAAGGTGCTGTTGCCGGCGCGTCGTTCCTCGCCGAGGAAGCTCTGGACGACCGCGCGCACGGACTGCTTCCAGGGGCTGTCGGCAGCCCAGAAGCTGTTGTCGCCGAAGATGGCGACGGCACCGCCGGGGGCCACCTGGTCGTCGAGGAGGGCGAGCACGGTGGCCTGGTCGAGCCAGTGGAAGGCCCGGCAGATCGTGACGAGGTCGGCCCGCCAGCCGGTCGGGGGCTTGAAGCCCTCGGCCGTCGACTCGATGAGCGACAGGCTCGCCCCGTCAGGGAGCCGGGGCCGGAGTGCCTCCTCGGCGGCCTTGAGCATGTCGGCGTCGTTGTCGATGGCGATGATGTCGTCGAACCGGCCGAGGAGGGCTTCGGCGACCAGGCCAGTGCCGGTGCCGACGTCGAGGAGCCGGCGGGGCTTGCCGGGGGCGGCGGCTTGGTCGAGGACGGTCGCGACCTCCTCCGGGATACCCGGGCGGTACTGGCGGTAGTAGCTGGCGGTGCCGGTGAACAGGCTCATGGGTTCCTCAGATCGAGTAGCTGGCGAACGTGCTGGACTGCGTCGGCGAGATCGTGGGCGACGAGCACGTCGTGTTCAACGAGGACGTGCTCGTCGGGGACCGTGCGGCCGTGGGAGAGCCAGACGGCGGCGAGTCCGGCGGCCGTGGCACCGCGAATGTCGCATTCCCAGTCGTCGCCGACATGGACCATGGTCCTGGCTGATACCTGGTGGGTGTCGGCGACGGTCCAGAACGCGCGGCAGTCGGGCTTGGCGAACCCGGTGCGGCAGGACGGGAAGTGGGCGCTGACCCACGGGGAGAGGAGCGCGAGGAGCCGGTCGGGGTCGGCCTCGGTGCAGGTCACGTTCGAGAGCGTGACCACGGTGGCGCTGTCGCTGAGTTGCTGAAGGGCCTCGACGACTCCGGGGAAGAGGACGAGCGGGGAGACGGGCAGATCTGTTGGGAAGTCCGACTGCTTGATGTCCAGTTTCGCGCAGACCTGTGTGATCACGGCGTCGGTGATCTCCGGGGCGGTGTGCAGGACGTCCCGCATCACGCGCCTGGCCTGCTTCGGGCCGAGCGGGGAGACGGCGGCGAGCCTGGCCGCCAGGCCGGGGCCCTGCGCGTTTCCGAGGGTTCCCCCGATGTCCAGGCTGACCAGCCGACTGACTGCTCCACTCATGCGGCGTCACCCCCGACCGGGGGCAGGGCGGAGACGATGGCGGCGATCCGCGCCGTACGGATCTGGGCGGTGGTGGCCTCGCCGAGGAAGGTCAGCGCGTACCGCAGCTCGGCCGCGTCGAGCGCGTCCAGATCGCGGCTGCCGGCCTGGACAGCGTTCGCCAGGTCAGCGGGGACCACGCGCGGGCGAAGTCCGTGCGGGAGGTGGAGGATTCCGGCCCAGACCGGGCTGGGCGCCTCGATCGTTTCCAGCGGTCGGAGCACGGTGACGTCGTCGAGGGTGAAGATCCGTACGGCGGCCGCCCCTTGGCCGAGGTCAAGGATGCCGGAGAGGAAGGTGTCGTGTCCGTCGAGTCGTCGGTCCAGGACGAGGAGCAGGCCGTGTTCGTCGTGACGGGTTGTTCCTTGGACAGGGAAGGTGCCGATGGTTCGGGTCATCGCAGTCTCCGGGGTTGGGTTCCGAGTCCGGGGGCTTCGGGGGCGGGAAGCAGGCCGTTCTTGGGTATCCAGGGCTCGGCGTAGAGGAGTTGGCGGCGCGGTTCCCACTGGCGTCGGTACTCGACGGCCGGGACGTCGTCGGGGAAGGCGGCGGCGAGGTGGATGCCGGGCACCATCGAGCGGCCATGTGGGTAGACGGGGACACCGGCCTCGCGAACGCTCGTGGTGATCTCGACCGCACGGGTGAGGCCGCCACAGCCGACCACGTCGATGGTCAGCGCGGTGGGCCGAGTGAAGTCCAGGAGGGCGTCCAGGTCCTCGTCGGGTCGCAGGCGCTCACCGACCGCAATCGGCACGCCGGCAGCGGCCAGCTGGCCGTAGACGCGCAGGTAGTGCTCCGGCAGCGGGTCCTCCAGCCAGGCCAGCATCGGCTGATCAAGGCGGCCGGCGACGGCAGCAGCGAGCTGCGGACTCCACGTGCCCACCGCGTCGACGGCGAAGGGCTCGCTGATGACCGCCGCAGCATCGGCCAGTGCCGCGACCAGATTCCTGGCCTCGGCGGCGACGCTCGTCCCTGGGCGCCGACGGAGTCCCCACTTGGTGAAGGCCCAGCCCTCTTCGAGAACCTGGGTCACCGCACCGTGGCTGGCGGGGCCGCTGAGATCCAGACGGAGCCAGGAGGCGTACGCCGGTACGGCCTGCGTCCTCCGTCCTGGTGCCAGGAGATCGGCCACCGGTTTGCCGACCAGGCGGCCGTGGAGGTCCCACACCGCGCAGTCGATCGCTCCGACTGCCCAGTCCGAGACCTCTGGTGCGGCTGTCCGTATGCGCGGTCGGAGGCCGTCGTGATCGAGCAGCGAGGCACCGACGACTGCGGGGGCGATCGCCTCCACTGCTCGGCCGACCGACGTGCTCACGGGCCCGTACCAGCCGGTCTGCCCGGCGCCGTGGACCGCGACGAAGACGCTGTCGTCCCCGGACTCCGCCACGCCTACCGGCACGGTCTCCACCTTGTCGATGAGCGGCTCCGTCATCGGGCGGCCTCCAGCCTGGTGACCAGCCGACCAGCAGCCCGGAGCAATCCGGCGGTGTCCAGGCCGAGCTCGCGCGCGAGGGCGTCCTGCGACATCGGTCCCGGCGGCTCGCGCCAGCCGATCACCTCAACCGGCCGCCGCTGGCGCCCCGCCAGTAACCCCCACACGGCTGCCGGGTGCCCGAGCGTGACGACCAGGACAGCGGAGCGCTCGCCCAAGTAGTGATCGACCTCGGCGTCGGTCAGGCCCTTGGGCCAACGCCCAGGATCGCCGAGAACGGTGAGGTCGAGAACGCCCACGACGCGGATTCGGCAGCCCAGTCGGTCGCGGAGTACCGGCTCTGCCGTCGTGACGGCTTCGGCCGGCAGGTCTCCCGCCACGACGATGGTGAGGTCAGGATCCTCCTCGTCGCTCAGGTGCGGCCAGATCGCGAGCCCGCGTGCCAGTTCCTCCTCGGCGGTCTCAAGCGGGAGCCGCAGTTCGGTGTGCTTGCCCGCGACCAGGACGTTGACGCGGCCCGTCGAGTTCAGCGCCGCGTCGAGCGCGGCGGCCGTCCGCTGCGTGTCGGCCGGAACCAGCACGGTCACCGCAGGGTCCTCCGTCGCGAGCAGGGCCGTGGCGAGCGACGGATCGCCATGGGTGAAGACGTTGTGCCACCCGTACGAGGTCAGCAGCAGATTGAGGCTCGGGGACGCCTTCTCCTCGGCGAGGCGACGGTGCTTGAGGTGACCGACGATCCCGGCGGTGAGGAGCGGGGCGAATGCCTCGTAGGACACCAGGACGCCGCGTCGACCGCTGCTGATCCAACCGGACAGCCAGCCGAGGAGCACCTCCTCGGCCAGTACCTCGGACACCCAGGGCTCGTCCCGCAGTGCGCCGAGGCGGTTCGAGGACAGCTCGTCCGGGCTGAAGACCCGGAAGCCCCCGGCCGTGGCATGCCTGCGGAGAACACTGCCTACTGCCTCACCGAAGCGGGCGGCCCTGCGGAGAACGACCGGCTTCGACCCCTCACGGGTCGGGCGTCCAGGGCCGACCGCAGAGTGCCACGCGGCAGACCCCAGGACCTCGGCCAGAGCGCCGATCGGCTGGCCGTCGTGGTCGAAGAGCTCCGCGGGCTGGTACGACGCCAACCACCTTTCCAGCTGGCCGCGCTGGGCTTCATTCTGGCGGGCTCCGTCAAGTGGCGTCTTGTGGGCTGCGGCCGTCCCGAGCACCTGCCGCCCGTCGACCGCCTCCGGCCCGCTCCAGCCCTTCACACAGCGGAGAAACACAGCCGTCCGTGAGCCGTCAGCGACCTCACGAGCGGATACGGCGAGGGCGTCCCGGAACGCCTGGTGCTCATCGACGCTGGCCGCCGCCACGTGCACTACCCGGCCTCGCCACCCGAGGCCGGCCGCGTACGCAACGAGCTCGGCGTCGCTCATTGCCCCCAGCAACGACCGGTCACCCATACGGAACCCGTTGACGTGGACCACTGGCAGGACAGCGCTCCCCTGCAGAGCCCGGGCCGCAAGCCACGACGCCGCCGTCGTGGGGGTCTCGCACTCCCCGTCGCCGACGATGGGCACCACGACCCGCCCGGGCACGTCGAGCGCCATGCCATGGCTGAACGCGAGCGCGCCACCGAGGCACCCGCCGGGTGCCGCTCCCGCCGGCAGCAGCGGATGGGTTTCCGCACCGAGGCCGTCGACGTCAGGGAAGTTCCGGGCCAACCGCCTGAGCCCGGTTGCGTCACGGGAGTACTGAGGGCGAACGGCTGCCAGCTCGCCGGTGAGCCAGGCGTAGGCGAGCTGGACCACCCCCGCGTGGCCGGCGCCGATCACCGGGACCAGCTCACGGCCGGGCCCCAGCTCGCCAGCAGCGAGAACCGTGTGGGCGAGGGCCCACGCCGTTCCGGGGACGGTTCCCCAGTGACCGGCGGGGCGAAGCTTGACGTGGCCGGCCTGGAGCGGCTCGGTCAGCAGTTGGTTGTCGTCGAGGTGCAGCACCGCCACCGCGACATAGGTGGCGGCCCTCCACAGCACATCGGCCCGGTTCAGCATGGCGGCACCAACTGCTCCTCGCCGAATGTGAAGTACCACAGCGGCCGGTAGCACTCCCATGCCGCCGGGCGGAGGCCGGTCGGCCAGACGATGTCCTCGATCTCCCGGCGGGCCTGGAGGTAGTACTCCAGGGAGTCGGAGCCGCTGGCACGAAGGCCCGCCATGATGGCGTTGTGCGCCTGGTACACCTGGAAGTTGGGGAACTCGGTGACGAACGGCATCAGCTCGGCCACACCGGTCCGGAGGTCGGCGAGCCGGTCCAGGCCGACGATGTAGGTGAACGAGGTCGCGTGGCCGGCGCCCATCGCCCGCTGCAGGACCCTGGGCATCTCCTCGGTGGTGAGCGTCGCCTTGCTCGCTTTGAGGAGCAGGTCCCTCCGGCTGAAGCATTCCGCGGTAAGCCGCAGCACGAACGGGGCGACGCGCTCCGCCAGTTCCGCGAACGCCCCCCTCGTGCGGATGACCGAGGTGAGGAACCCGATCCTGGCGCCGATGCCGTGGGCGGCGAGCACGTCACGCAGTCCTATCAGATGGTCGACGGCCGCCCGCTCCCGCGCGAAGCAGCCGGTCGACACGGTGACCTCACGGAGTTCGGCCAGGTTGTGGCGGGGGTGCTGCTCGACCATCGCGGCCAGCAGTTCGGCCAGCTCCCGCTCCTCGGAGAGACGAGGATCGGCGGCGGCCTCCAGGGTGTTCGGGCAGAACGAGCACCCCACACAGCGGCTGCGGGCGTTGGGGTTGAGCGTCGCGGCCCGCCCGTCGTCCCTGAAGTACCCGCCGACCGCCTCGTCGGCGGCGACGCGGTCGATGGAGCCGACTACTACGCCGCCCAGCGACAGCTCGTCGCCGGCCAAGTGGAACGGCGAAGCCTTTGCGTTGAGCGGGACGATCACCATCCAGGCGACGTCCGGCCGGGTCGTGAGACGAACCGAGATCCGGGCGCGATGACGGCCGTGGGCGGAGGAGATCCCGAACAGGTTGATCGCGATGAGCAGGGCGTCCTCCACCGGCACGCCGTAGCGCTCCGCCATGCCCCTGACGGCCGGAAGCGTGAGGACCGCTGCGGGTTTGCTGCCGAGCGCTGTTTTCATGATCCACTCTCCGTCACTGGCTGGACCGGGCTTCGCTGCCCTGGTCGTCGTTCTCTGCTGGATCTGCCTCGCTCCCCTCCACTGGTCGGGGAGGATGAGCCCGTGTGGGCCTGCCGGTGTCCGTCCGGCAGGCCCACACGGTTCCTTCGCTCAGCGGCCGGGGTACGGCGGCTGCGGGGTCGGCGGTGCCGGCGGCGGCGGGGGCGGAGGCGGCGGCGGCTGGGGCGCCTGCAGGCGCGCGATGGACGACATGGCGGTGTTCCCTTCTCGCTCGGTGGTGCGTGTGGCGACGAGGCGTGACTCCGTTGTCATGCCTCGGGTTCGACCGCGGGGTGCTGCTCAAGGTCGCGGTCGGGCTCGTGGTCGGCCGCCAGGACGGGGCCGAAGTGATCGGAGCTGAGCTGGTGGTCGGCTGCCACTCCGAGCAGGGCGAGGACGATGAGGTGGCCGAGCGCCCAGAGCCAGGTGAGTACGGCTTCGACGGGATCCCGGTGAGCAGCGCGGTAGATGTCTTCGTGCGGCTGGTAGTTGGTCATGCCGCATCGGTCCTGAGCTCGGCCCAGACCACGGTGCCGTCGCTCGTCGCGTCGACGCCCCAGCTCTCGCACATCCGGCTCACGAGGAGGAGCCCCCGGCCGTTCTCGGCCAGGGCGGACGGGGCGGGCCGGTCGACGGGCCCAGGCCCCGCGTTCATGACCTCGATTCGCAGACCGCGCGGCTGAGGTGCCAGGCGGACGTCGAAGCAGCCGAGGCACGACGCCGCGCCGTGAAGAACGGCGTTGGTGCAGAGCTCGGATGCGACCAGCTCGATGTCCTGGACGAGTGGCCTGTCGAACTCCCATGCGCCGACGACCCCCCTGATCAGCGCCCGGGCCAAGGGCACGGAGGCGTGAGCGTGCAGGAAGCTCATCTGCACCGACAGGCAGCCGGCCACCTCGATGGCTTCCTTTGCTCGAAGGTCCTGACGTGCCACCGCGATCAACCCTCCTAGTTACCCAATCACCCGTCAGGCAGAGCTGCTTGAGGGCGAGTCAGAACGCTAGGAGGATGGATGGTGGGGAACCCGGAAAATCCTTCCGGGGTAGGCAGCGGGGACGCCCTCAGGCTGGGAGCATGCCTGGAATGAGTGAGACGCTGAGCATCGGCGAGCGCGTCGCCTGGTACCGCCGTCGACGGGGCATGCCCCAGGAGGTTCTGGCCGGCCTCGTCGGGCGGACGGCCGACTGGCTGAGCAAGGTCGAGAACGGCCGTATCGAGCTCGATCGGCTTTCGGTCATCAGGGCGCTGGCCGATGCCCTCGACATCCGGCTCGGCGACCTGCTGGCGGAGCCGTCACTCCTCGACTGGCCCGGCGATGCCCAGGGCGGAGCCATCTCGAAGCTGCGCGAAGCGCTCATGGACTACAAGCAGCTGTCGCCGTTCCTGGCGGCCGACGACGCCGAACAGCCGCCCGACCTCGACATCCTGCGCGCCGAGGTGGGCTCCGCCTGGTCCGCCTACCAGGACGCCAGATACTCCCGCGCGACCAGACTCATCCCGGACATCCTCTCCCAGGCCCAGCGCGCGGTGCGCATGTACGAGGGCGATCAACAGCAGCAGGCCAAGGCGTTGCTCGCTATGGCCTACCAAGGCGCCGCGATGGTCCTGACGAAGATAGGCGAAGCCGACCTCGCCTGGATGTCGGCCGACCGCGGCCTCACAGCGGCCCAGGAGTCGGGCAACATCGTCGTCACCGGCTCGCTGTTCCGCTCGGTCTCCCACTGCCTGCTCAGCAACGGACGCCTCACCGCCGCCAGGGACTTGGTCATGAACTCGGCCTCGTTCCTGGAGGCCGGCTTGGAGGACGGTACCCCGACCTACCTGTCGATCTACGGCACCCTGTTCCTCGTCGGGTCGATGGCCGCTGCGAGGATCGAGGACCGGAGCACGGTGCGCGACTTCCTCGCCGAGGCGGACCGGGCAGCCCAGCGCCTCGGCCACGACGCCAACCACATGTGGACGGCCTTCGGGCCCACCAACGTGGCCATCCACCGGATCTCGACCGCCATGGAGCTCGGCGACGTCCAGATCGCCCTCGATCAAGGGCCGCGCGTGGATTCCTCGGCCCTGCCGCTCGAACGCCGAGTGCGGCACTCGCTCGAAATCGCCCGCGCCTACAGCGCGCAGAACCGCATGGACGAGGCCCTCGCCCTCGTGCTGGACGCCGAGGAGCTGGCCCCCGAGCAAGTCCGCTACCACTTCATCCCCCGACACCTGGTGACCAACTGGGTCCGCCAACAGCGTGGCAAACCCAGCTACTTGCTGGCAGGCGTCGCGCAGCGGCTCCAGATCGTCGCGTGACGCGGCTGGGCAGCTACAGTCGTCGCCATGAGCGACTCCCAGTTCCACGAGGTCGTGGCCCAGCCCCGCACCGCCGCCGGCGTGCTCTTCTTCGACGAGGACGACCGCGTCCTCCTCGTGAAGCCGACCTACAAGCCCGGCTGGGAGATCCCCGGCGGCTACCTGCACGCCGGCGAGACCCCGAGCGAGGGCGCGGCGCGTGAGGTCAAGGAAGAGCTCGGCATCACCCCGCCGATCGGCCGCCTTCTCGTCGCCGACTGGGCACCCCACCCCACCGAGGGCGACAAGCTCCTCTTCGTCTTCGATGGCGGCGTCCTCCCCGCCGACGATCTCGACAACATCACCGTCGACCAGGTCGAGATCGGCGACTACGCCTTCCACACCACCGACCAGCTCAACGAACTTCTCATCCCCCGCCTCGCCCGCCGCGTCCACGCCGCCTGCGTCGCCAGGACGCAGTCCGCGACCGTCTACCTGGAGCACGGAGCGACTCGCCCGTAGGCACAGGAGCCACCCACTCTTCACAATATGGAGCATGTGAGCGTCGCTTGGCGTGGCATGAGTCGCTTCCGTAACCCGCACCGTACTGACTGATGGAGGGCGACCACCGGGTCGGATTCGAGCACTGGCGTTCTACAGTGAGGTCGCTTCCCCAACTGTCAGTCGCGGGAAGCATTCTGGAGACGTGAAGTACCCCAAGACAAACTGCCCGGTCTGCCACCGCTCAGTGGCCGTCCACCCGACCAGCCACACTGTCGTGCGGCATGACCCCGGTGATCGCGATCTCCATCGCGATCTGGTGAGTTGCTCGGGCAGCCTGCAGCGCATCGAGTTGAACGGCCAGCTGACACTCGACCTAAATAATGAGGCCGTCACATCTGATATTGATCCGCAGCCCTCACTGTTCTAGCGAGTGATGGAACGGGCCAGATCCACACGGGTTGCTTGCCTGCCCTGCCTGATGGAAGCGACTGGGGAAGAGGGGTCGACTTGCGGTATGCGGTCGATGACAGCGGAATCAGGATCGAACCGACGCCTGGCGCTATGGCAAGGTGCCCCTTGCCTTGTGCAGGCCGGCCGAGGTTCCTATCGGGCCTCGGCCAGCCTTGGCCGGGAATTTGCTGACTACCCGCGGATGGTGCTGCGGGCGAAACTCTCCAGGATGCGACTGCTCGGAACTTCCGAGAGGGAAACGAGCCGGTTCGCAAGTGCGACGGGAATCAACGCGTTGTCGTACATCGAGCAGCGAAGCTCCGAGACGCCCGCAAGCACATCAGCGAGGTTTATATAGTCCTCGAACTTTGGGTCGGACTTGTGCCCGCCGAGGGTCGGGACAGTTGCCACGTAGGTGCTGCCGTCCTTCGCCTTGAAGATCATCTTTCCGCCCCAGTACGTGTTCTGTCCGTACGAGATCGTGCCGCCGGGATCGCCGGGTACGACGTACTTGTAGATGTACTCGTTCGACAGGGGAAAGACGACGCCGGCGAAGTCCCCCTCGGCTTTAGCCTCCGCGAGCGCCTTCTCGAGACTCTTCTCGATGTGCATCGCGTGCTCCACGAAGGAGCCGCTCTTCTCGAGGCCTACCACGTTGAGGAGCGGCAGGATCCTGCTCGGGTCGGATGGATCACGGTACGTGGCAAGGAAGGTTGCCAAGTCGCGCAGGGGATCGGCCAGCGTGAAGACCTGGCCGAAGAGAGCGAGCGGGCCGTCCTTGATGAACAAGAACTCCCGCAGCAGGATCGGCTTCATCTCCCACAGCGCGTGGATCACGTGGACCAGCGCGAGGGTCTCCAGCGCTGAGAGCAGGTAGGACGTGATCCGACTGGCGCCCTGCTCGTCGTCGACGAGCTCGTGCAGGCGCAGAACATCGGCGAGGAAGATGGGGCCGCCGCAGTTCGTGCACTCGGAGCGGTAAGGGGTGTCCGGGGTGAGCACGATCTCCTCCCGGTTGCACCCGTTGACGCTCTCGTTCGGGCAGTGGCGGAGCGTTCGACGGGCATCCGGGGTGGTCGTCCAGCGACGGAACAGCAGCCAGCGCAGGGTGTCGTAGAGGGACTTGTCGCCGTCGACCGGACGGGCGAGGAACTCGTGGAGCGTCAGGCGGATCGAGTCCTGGAGTCCGAGCCCGTTGCGGGAGATGTTGCGCGTGGGAAGAGCGAGCTGGTAGCGCTGGATCTTCTTGAGCTTGGCGAGGTCCTCGGGCGCGATGAACGTTTCACGGTCGAGTTGCCGCAGGTCGTCGAGCTTGAAGATCAGTGGGCCGAACGCGAAGAATGTGACGGTAGCCGAGGGGAACTCGTCGCGGACCAGTGCCTCGCGAAAGCTGCCGTCCACCGCGATGACGTGCTTGATGGTCTGGGTCGTCGGCAGAGGTACCCGGGCGAGGAGCCCCTGGACGGTCTCAGTGTCAGCAGGCCGCGGGATGGTGCACTCGGAGAGGAGGTCCTTGACCTCCTGCGAGGCGATGATGTTGGTGTGGGAGATCTTGCTGGCACGTTCCATGGGCTTGCGCCCATGCAAGCTGGAGTAGGCCATGCTCAGACCCCCGCGACCTTGAACGGGTCGACCTGAATCGGCACGATGAACGTATTCGAGTCGGTCTTGAGCCGGATGAAGCCCTTATCAGTGGTGCGCCGCAGGCTCTCCGTGAAGTCCTCGAAGTCGTAGAACTTGTCCAACTCCCGCAGCTCATCGCGGTTGTTCAGGTGCGAGACGAACCAGTTCTGAGTGTTCTTCAGGATACTCCCGGAGATCGAGCTGACCTCCTGAGTCGCGTAGCACAGGCCGAGCCGGAGCTTCTGACCCTCCTTCGCGATGCGGTTGTAGATCTGGGTGAGGTCCTTGTCGTCCTTGCGGGGGAAGAGGTTGTGGGCCTCCTCGAAGTACATCTGGATGAAGTTCGTGAGGCCGTTGTTGATGAACCGGTCCATCGCCTCGTTGAAGATCGCGCGCGAGACACGGTCGGAGTAGGTGCGCTGGATATCGGGGTTGCCTTGCGACAGGTCCAGGATCACGATCTTCCCGGCGCGCAGGAGGCCCACGATCTCTTCCTCGAACGGGTTCGTGGCCTTGTCGGTGTGCAGCTGGCGGTGCTTGATCAGCTTGCGGAAGCCAGCCTCGTTGGCGGATCCGCCGGGCTTCGAGCGGCGCGTGAGGAAGCGCATCAGGGTCTGGGTGTCCTCGTCAGCCCAGTCCCGGCCCTCCTTGGCCTTGTACGCCTGGAAGGGACCGTTGGCGTCGTCGTAGTGCTCCCACGCGGCCTCGAACCATGCGATGGCGTCATCGAGGGAGATGCCCTGGCTCGGGTCGACGCCGGCCAACCCTGGGATGCCGCTTTCCCTGATTTGCTGCCTGACCTTGAAGTAGATCTTCTTGCCGCCGTTGCTGAACCCGGCAGCCTTCAGACACGCCTGGTAGGCGGCCTTCTTGACGGCGTAGCGAGTGTTGGCCGAGAAGTCGCTGGGGTCGGGCGCGGTCCAGTCGATCGCGCAGAACGCCTTGGTGTAGGTGCTCTTGTCGTCGTCGAGGAGGCTGGACAGCAGTCCGTGCCCTTCGACGATCGAGTTGTGGAAGTTGAGCTTCATAACCCTGAAGCCGGGCTTGTCGAGAACGCTGTAGCGGGTGACGTCGTTCGGGTACTGCTGGAAGATCGCGGTGCCATCGTCCTGCTGGTTGGCGTTGGCGTACTCACCGTTGATGTCGAAGATGATCTGGCCGACGGGGAGGATCTCCTCGTCCTTAATCTTCACGCCGGAGCCGGAGATCCCCACGGTGGCCTGGATGATCTTCTTGACGGAGTTGGACTTGCCGGTGCGGGTCATGCCGAACAGGGCAGTCCGCTTGCCGAGGAAGTCCAGGGCGGAAACGTAGACCGGGACCTCGTCGCCGGTGTGGTGCCTGAGGCTGGAGCTGTAACGGACCCGTCCGATCCGCTCGTCGCCCTTGCCGCCAGGGATGCCCTGCTCACGGAAGTTGACGAGGTATTCAAGGATCTTGCCGCTGGGCTTGACGACGCGGTAGTTGTGCGGGGCGTAGAAGTTGTCCAGGTCGCCGGCGAAACGGGTGGTGCGGGTCTCGTCCCGGTAGAAGGTGCCAATCACGCGGCACTCGAGGCCCGAGAACTGGAACTCGGCACGGGTGTAGGAGTCGAGAGGGGTGCCGCTGTCGTCCCGGGGGGCTTCCTTGTAGTGGTCGACCATGGCCATCACCATGTCGTCGTCGGTCGGCAGCTTGGTGGGGCGCAGTACCCGCAGCAAGATGGCCTCGTCGATGCCGGCTTCTCCGTTGTAGAGCGCGAGGAGGAAGGCGCCAGCTGGGACTCCGCCGACGCTCTGCTTCCACTTGTCGTTGCTCATCAGGCGCAGACGGTCGAAGTCGAGGTAGAAGGGCCGGCCGACGAAGGCGTCTTCCTTGCGGCTCTCCGCGAAAAGATCGACGCTGGCGAGCTGCTTGAGCTCCTCGAGCATGGTCATGGTGCGGTTCCCCCTCTTGAGAGGTCCTAGCTGCGCGCGTTCGCGAATGACAGCTTCTGTGCCCAGGACGGCGGGACGACGTCCGGGAGTTTCTGAGGTGTGGGGCTGAGCAGCAGAAGCCGGTCGACCTTGGTGGCCCGGCCGCTGTTGTTCTTCCAGATGCGACTGACCTTGCGGTCCTGGGGGATCTCGTCGGCAATGATCCCGTGCAGGTGCCAGCCCTGGTCTTGCAGTACTTCGTCCCAGACGGCCTGGGCGAGGTTGAGGTCTTCGTCGCCGCGGCGGACGTCCCCGATGACGAAGCACACGTAGCCGTCTTCGGCGACGACCTGCTGGAGGTTCGCCGAGACCGACTTCATGAACTCCAGATAGCGGGTGAGCGAGGCCGAGGCCATTAGCCGCTGGTCGACCTCGGAGGATGTCTCGCCCAGGAACCAGAGCCGGACCCAGTTGTACTTGCCGTACTTGATCACCTGCAGGTACGGAGGGGACGTGAAGATCAACTTGGGGCGACGCTGGACGAGCCATGATGGTGCTGCGGTCGTGGCATCGTGGACCCAACTCTTGCCGCCCTCCCGCTTGGCAGTTGGGAGCTCTAGGCGCTCCAGCCGGGTCCTCAGCATCGCGAAGACATCAACCTCGGGCCGCACGAGGCCGTGCTCCTGGATGTACTTCGCCACGTAGCCCGGGGCCATCGCGAATGTGTTCGGCATGCTGATCGAGAAGCCTTGGGGGCCGGACTTGTTGTGGTTTGCGTGGAGCATCCCCAGGATCGTGGCGATCCAGAAGCAGTCGGTGTCGTTCGTCCGGTCCAGCCGCTCCTTGAGCCAAACCAGCTGCCGCAACGTCTTGTCGCTATAGAGCATGGAGATGTTGGCAGGCTCGTTGGCGATCGACACTGCACGTGGTGAAAAGCCGGCCTCGAGGTCGGCGAGACGCTTAAGCAGGGTGCGCTTGCTCGGTACCCGCGTCTTGGCCTGCGAGAGGACGACAGCCAGCGGGTTGGCGTCACTGCCGTATCCGCGGCGGCCCTGGAGCACGGCTTCGAGCGGCACAGTTCCCCGGCCGGAGAACGGGTCATAGACGGACTCGCCTGGCTGAGTGAGCCAGTCGATGAAGAAGTGCGCCAACTGCGGTGGGAACATGGCAAAGTAGCTGCACAGGCTATGCAAGGAATGACCCCACCGCCGGGGGGCAGAGCGCCACTGCAGCGGAAGGTCCTGGATCGGGTAGCTCGTGGAAACGCTCATGCCTCTGATCATGTAGTACCAGTGCAGTTGCAGGCCAGTACACCCTTGGGCCTGAGCAACCCTGACACTACCTTCCGTCACCCGTTCGGCGCATAGAGATCACAAAATCTGTCAGCGAAGATGGGCGTGAGATGTCGGGATCCCATCATCAGCTGGCAAGTCGGTGGCTCCGTCAGCAGCGGGCCTTGGCGCTGGTGGCTGGGGGCGCAAGGCGGAACGCAGCTGCAGGCAGGCTGCAACGGCAGCCGAACGGGCCGAGCTGCGTCGTGCCAGATCCGTGCCAGAACGGGTGGTGAACGCCGGGTAGCAGCGGTCTGTGTCGGGTCTCCGAAGAGTCCAATGCGCTGGCATCACTGCAGGGCAGGGGCATTTTTCGGCCCGGAAGCCCAAAGATTCCCAAGCTTAGAGCGCGAGTTCGATTCTCGTCGCCCGCTCCATAAGGAAAGCCGCAGGTCAGCGACCTGCGGCTTCACTATTGCCTGGTCCATTACTACCGGGATCGCGCCATGCGCCACCAGGGGCAGCCGCACCGGCGGTCAGGGCTTATCGCCCGGCCGGGTGCCTGCCATCCCGTCCGCGTGTGGTTCTGAGTCTGAGCCCGGCGATGCCGCCTTCGACGAAGCAATCGACGGGATGGTCGGGAGGCTGGCTGCACGACTGGCCGGTTGGGGGGTTCCGTGATCTGGCCCAGGCCGACACACGAGCGGCGTGATCGGTTCGGATCGTTAGGGCGGACTCACAAGCCGACGGCTTGTCTCGGGCTCGGACGCGGACTCCACGGCGTACGGAGGACCGGCGGCATGGCCCGGCCTCCGTCGGCTCGCGGGATCTCATCGATGGGGTGAAAGAGGGGGCGTCGGGGCTGAACATCTGCTGTGATGGGGGCTCGGTCGGGTCGGTGTGGCAGAGTCATCGCTCAGGTCGGCGTGGCGGAGTCAGTTGATGCGGGCAGGGGCTGTGCGGCTTCGATGCCGGGGCCGGGCCTGCCGGGGCGCGGAGGCGGGGCACGGTTGGTGGCGGGGGCGAGCAGGGGACCGGGGGTGGGGTTGCCGGCGTTTCCCGCGGTGGTGGACTACGCGGGGCTGGCCGACGACCTTCGCGTGCTCGGGGCCCGGCATGTCGTGCAGGTTCTGGTGCTTCCAGGGCCGGGCCCGATCAGTGAGGCCAGGCCCGGATTCCGGGTGCTGGACGGTTTGTGGTTTCCCGGCCGGGCCAGGCGGTGGCGGCTGGCCGACCAGGCGTACGTACGGGAGATTGCGGACGGGTGGCGGGCGTCGGGGGATCCGCGGAGCGATGCCGCAGCCGCTGTCCTGGGCCGGGTGCATGCGGTCCTGGAGTCCGACCGGATGGGTCTTCGGCGGCTGGCGCTCTATCAGCTGTTTGTTCTGCTCCGGGAGCATCCGCAGGGTATCGGGGCCGACGCTGCCCAGGAGTTGGGCGTGCATCCGGAGGAGGCTGCGGAGGTGGCGGCGGCCGTTGCCTGGCGGGGCGCGGACCGGGAGGCGGCGGAGGGGCTGCTGGACGCTTGGCGGTCCCGACGGCTGCGGCAGGCGGCTGCCTTCGCCGACCGGCTGCCCGCGGCGTCCGGCGATCATCTGCTCGAACAGCTTCGGCATCGGATCGCGGCCGACCGGGCGGAGTTGAGCGCCCTGCTCGACGAGGCAGCAGCACTGGAACGGGGCGACCGCTTCGGGGAGGCGGTCGCCTGCTGCCTGCGGGCGGTACGCCTCGGCGCCGATGAACCGGCCGCCGTGTCCGCCCTGGTCCGGGCCTCCGGCCGGCTGTCGTCGGCGACCGGTTCGCCCGAGATCCGCTCGGTTCCCACCGTCCAGGGGGTCCGGTTGACTTGGGAGGATGCCGTGTCGCGCTCCCCGGGCAGCCCGGCGGTGTCGTACAGGGTGCTGCGGTATTCGGCGGGTGAGCCGGGCCGTGCAGTCGAGATCGGCGTCGGTGGCCAGGCCGAACTTCTGGACATCAGACCGGAGTTCGGAAGTACGGTGCGCTACGCCGTGCTGCCGGTGGTGGACGGGCAGGTAGTGGGCCGGGCGTTGGTCGGTGAACCGTGCCCGGTCACACCCGAGGTGTCCGGGCTCGATCTGAGCCCGGGACGTCGGCGGGTGGTGGGAGGATGGCAGGTGCCACGGGCGGCGGCAGCCGTGCAGGTACTGCGGCAGGCCGAGCCCGGTGCGGACGGGTTAGAGCCGCCCTCGTGGGTCGGCTGCGAGCACGAGGGATTCGTCGACGAGGGGGTGACACCGGGCGGCTACGTGTACACCGTGCGCTGCGGTTACCCGTCCCCCGACGGTGAGTTTGTCTGGTCCGACGGGGTGTCTGCCCGGGTGCTCGTGGAGGAGTGGCCGGACGAGTTGGAGGCGTTGTCGGCCAGCCGGGCGACGACGGAGGGGGCGGTCCGGCTGGAGTGGGCCGTGCCGGAACGTGGCGAGGTGCGGCTGGTCTGGTGGCCCGATGCGCTGCCGCCGGCCGCCGGTGAGGACCTCACGCACCGTACCGACGGCTTGGCGCCGCTGGCCGGTCGCTCAGTGCCGTCGCAACGCAAGGCTGTTGAGCTCGACCTGGTACCCGGAGTGCTCACCCGGCTCACCGCGATCACGACGCTGGGGCGGCGGAGCGTCGCGGGGCCGACGCTTCTGCTCGATACCCGCGGTGCCGTCGACGGCTTGGCAGTGGTGCGCTCCGCCGACGGCACGGCCCGGGTCTCGTTCGCCTGGCCCGACTCGGCGCAGCAGGTCGTCGTCAGCTGGACCCAGGGCGGACGGACCGAAGCACAGAAGGTCGTGCGCAGCAGCTACCTCCGTGACGGACTGACCCTGCCGGTCGACGACCGGCTGTGCCGGGTGACGGTGTCCCCGGTCAGCAGTGAGGCCGCCGACCTGGTCATCACGGACTCGACCGACCTCGTACTGCCGGCCTGCGTCCAGGTCTCCTGGACACTGGGCCGGTCCCGCCGGCGTGCCCCGGCGTTGCTGCCGGTCGAGATCCGGGCCAGCCGACCGGGCACGGACGAAGAGTCGCACTGTCCGGATTTCCGGCTGGTCGCGCTGGCCGGCCCCATTCGCCCGCTCCGGCCGGAGCAGGGCGTTGAACTGCTGCACGTCTCGGGGGAGGAGCTGACGTCCGCCGCGCCGTTCGTTACCCGCCTCGACCTGCGGGAGCTGTCCCGTCCCTCCGTCCTGCGAGCCTTTCTGACCGGCCCACACGCCGCCGGTGCCCGACTGCAGGACCCTCCACTCGATGCTTTGGTGGTTCGCTGAGATGACCGATGTGGTCTGCCCCTACTGCTTCAGCCGGGACAACGCCTCCCAGCTGCAGTACCGCTGCCTGATGTCATCGGTGGGAGTACGGGGCAGCAACCCGTGCGGGCCCGAGCCGGACGAGGTGTGGGCCACCTTCACCGGACGGGCCGCGAGTGGGGGCAGCCAGCGGGCCGCGCTGCGGGGGCCGCTGTTCGATCCGCCGGGGCGGCTTAGCGCGAGGAAGGGGCGCGCCGCCTGCCCGAGCTGCGGTGTCACCACGCCGGTCCGAGTCTGCCGGACCTGCCACAGCGACCTGCCCGCCGACTACTGCGACCAGGAGAGCCGGATCATCGCGTTGGTCGGCCCGAAGACGGCGGGCAAGAGCACGGCCACCACGGTGCTGGTCCACGAGCTGCGCGGCCGAGCGGGCCGTCCCTTCGGCGCGGCGCTGCCCGCGATGGGGGCATCGACGCAGGCCCGGTTCCAGGAGATGGAGGAGGACCTGTACGACGGCCTGCGGCTGCCCGCCCCTACCCAGAGTGCCGCGATGAGCTTCAACGACCCGCTGATGTTCCGGCTGAGCCTGCCGCGGGCCGGCCTGCGGGGGAACGGGAGTCGGCACACCTCGCTGGTGTTCTTCGACGCCGCCGGGGAGAACCTAGCCAGCGCCGAGGCGATGGACCGCTACACCGCCTACCTGGCCGCCGCCGACGGGATCATTCTGATGGTGGATCCGCTTCAGCTGCGGGCGGTCCGTGACCTGCTCGCCGGACAGGGCAGCCGGCTGCCCGACATCGAGGCGTCGCCGGTCCAGATCGTGGCCGACCTGGCCGAGCAGCTGCGCGGTCACCGGCGCGGCAACTCCCAGGGCCGGGTGTCGACGCCGCTGGCCGTGGCGCTGACCAAGAGTGACGAGCTCCGTACGGTCCTGCCGCCCGGCTCACCAGTGGCCACCAACGCCACCCATATGGGCGGCAAGCTGGATGAAGCGGACCGGCTCGGCGTCCACCATGAGGTACGGGCACTCCTGGAGGACTGGGACGGCGGGGCGCTGTATCGGCAACTCGACCGGGACTTCCAGACCTTCTCGCTGTTCGCGCTCTCCGCCCTGGGGGCGCCGCCGCCTGCCGGTGCACCCGCTGACGCACCCAAGCAGGGACCGCAGCCGGTTCGGGTGGAGGATCCCCTGTTCTGGCTACTCGGTCTGCGTGGGCTGCTCCCGGTCAGGCGGACGAAGTGACCCAGGGCGGACGGCGCCCGCGCCTGCGGCTCGGACGGGCCGACACGCAATGGTCGTACGAAAGGGGATGACGGTGGCACTGGAGCAGCTGCACTACACCTCTGCGCCGCCCGGTTCGGACGGTTCGGGGTTCCGGTTTACCGCGGTGTCGGCGGGGATCGGTCCCGAGATCCTCCGGCAGGCCGAGCCGGTCCTGGGGTACGAGCCGCCGCGCGACGCCCCCGCTCGACCCGATGATGCCGAACTGGCGTCCTTCCCGGTGACGTTGGCTTTCACCCGGCTGGTGGACGGCAGCAGCCTGCTCAGCCGGACGGTCTACACCGGTGCCGACTACACGGGGCGCTACGGCAACTTCCATGCCCACGCCGTCCACTTGCCCCGCGGTGCCATGCTGCCCGGCCGGCTGCTTCCGGTGGAGGCATGGGGATCGCCGTCCTGGCAGTCCACCGACCCGGGGAGGTCGAACGCCGAACCGCTGACGGAGTTCGCGGCCGGTGGCACCTTCGGCCGGGAGGTGCTGACCCGCTTCGCCCGGGAGCGAGCGGACCGGCTGGCTGTCTTCCTGGCGGATGTGCAGGAGCTCTTCGCCGAGCAGGCCGGCCCCCAACTGGTGCTGGTCGAACAGGAGCCGGCGAGCGTCGCGCGATGGGTCGCGCTCGCGTGCGGTGCGCTGCCCGCCCGGTACGCGGCCGAGCTCACGTTCATCACCTACACCCGACGCCCCTATCGCTCCAAGCACATGGTGGTGGGAGTACGGCAGGACGCCGAGTTCGGTTTCAGCCCGGCCGAACTCAACCACCAGTATCGCGTGCACCATGGAGCGGGCGGCCCGTCGAGCCCAGATCGGTCCAGTCTCTGGGCCCGGATCGCGGCCCGGGTCTGGTTGGCCGGGCGGCCCGACCTCTTCCAGCGGGCTGCGGCCGGGCAGCGGGAGCACGGAACAGCCGACCGTTCGGACGAGTTCGGCACGGGCCGACTGGCGGCGCTGGCGTTGGGCGCGGGCATCAGCCTGGCGGTGGACGGGCTGCATGCGGCGGTCGATTGGGCCTGCGGCCACGCCCGGGAGCACGACGAGGACTTCTGGCGCACCTTCGTCGAAGGCCTGGTGGCTGCCGCGGCCGGCGAAGAGCCACAGCCGGCAACGGAGTTCGCACGACTCGGCATCGCGCTGCGCGCCGCCGGGTGGTCGGACGGCGTCGCCGACCCGGTCGCCGCCGCAGCGGTCCGTGTCGTGCTGCGCGACCCTTCGTCAACCGTCACCATCGACCCGCTGCTGCTTCGGCGGAGCGCGGTGGCGACCATGGTGCTTGAGGCCGAGATCGGGGCCGCGCTCCGAGCAGCGGTGTCGGACGGCGTCGCGTCGTTCGACCGCGTTCTGATGCTGCTCGAACTCGCGGACCGCCTGGGCGTCGAGCTCGGTCCGGAGTCGGGCCGGGTGGCTGGCCACCTGGCGGCGGCTCTGGTCGGCTCCGACGGCCGGTCGGCGGAGCGCGCGGCTGCCCTGCTGGACCGGGCGTACGGCGTTCCGCTGCGCTCCCCGGTGCTGGACCGGCTCAACGACATGGCCCTGGAAGGCGATCCGTGGGCCGTCTCGGCCGCCTTGGCGGATCGTCATATCTGCATCTCATGGGCTGACTTCAGCGAATATCCGCATCTGCAGACGGTACTGGCGGCGCCCTCTGGCCGAGGCGGGCTGCCGCTGCTGCGTCATCTGCTGAACTCGCCCGTCGTCGGCCTTGTGTCCGAGGATCCTTCTCTGCTGCGGACGGTCTACCGACTGGCTTGGCCGACCGTGCCGCCGGGCGCCGTCGACGCTCGCGACCTGCTGGCCGTGATCGGCCCCGATCTGCTGTGCTCGGCCGGCCTGCAGCGCGACTTGGTGGCCGTGGCACTCGGCAGCCCGCCGGACGACGTCCACGCCCCGGTCCTCGCGGCAGCCCTGCTTGCCGGGGGGATGACCGAGGGCCGGGAAGCCGCGGCACTCGACGTGCTGCTGTACGCCGCCCAGGTGCGTTCCGGTGAGGTCGGGCCAGGTTTCACCGGTAGGGCGCTGGCACTGGCGCACCGGGCCTGGCCGCTCGAACCGGCCATCGCCCGACGCCTCGACGACGCGGTGGCACACCGGGTGCTGGTGGGCTTCGGTCCGTCCGTACCGGCTGGGCCCGGCGTTACCGAGGTGCTGTCTGCCGAGGACTTGGCCACCCTGGCCAACAGCGGAGACGAGGGGCTGCTATCGGCGTACCAGCGGCTGGCGGGCGGGCGCTCGATGTTGGACCGGATGCGGTCGGACCTGCGCTATCCGGCCGCTTGCTTCGTTGCGTGGCAGTCCATGCCCGGCGCCTCGCAGCTGTGGGACCGGACCAGGGAAGGGCTGCTGGCCGAGGTCCTGAAGCCGCTGCTGCGCAGGTTCTCGCCGGACGAGCTGGCCGAGATCGGGCGGCTGGTGGGGCGGGCCCCCTTCGTGGTCCCCCGCGGCGGATCGTGGACCGAGCGGTGGAAGGGGTGGTACCGCCCGGGCCTCGCGGAGCGCTTCGGGCTGCGCCGCGGTCCGGGGCGCGCCGCCGGGCCGCCGGGCCATCGGCCCTCACCTGACCTGGCCCCACCGCCTCGCCGTGGCACGGACCGGGAGGACGGACGATGAACCCCACCCTCTGGCTGGTGTTGCGGGATGCGGCGCTGGCGCTGCTGACCGTGGTCGCCGTGATCGGCGGTGTGACTGCCGTGGTCAGCGCACCCGAGTTCTACGGCACTTTCGCCCAGACCGCCGGGCGACGCCTGGGCCCCTGGCGGGCCGGCCGCCCGGACCGTCGAATTGTGCCACCGGGCTCCGGCACCGAACCCGCGTACGCGTCGTACTGGTGGCGGCAGGTCTGGGTCGACGGCGGCACTGCCGCCCGGTCTGGAGCTCTGGCCTGGTGGCGCCGGCTCGTCGACGCATGGTTGAACGACCGCGGCTGGCGCCGGATGCAGGGGCTCAATCGGGCGGGGCGGACAATCGACAACTGGGCCGTCCGCAAGCTGGCCAGGCTGGTTGGTCTGGGCGTCGCGGTGGGTGCGGTGGTGGGCGCGGTGATGGCCGCCATAGTCGTGGTCGCCCTGCTTCTGCTGTTCGCGGCGCAGCTCGCGCTGGCCGTGGCTTCGTTGGCAACCGCGGCGTTCGTGGCGCGTGGTCTGGAGCGGGTGTGGCTCAGGGCACGCGGGATTCGCATGCGCTGCCCGTACCCCGGGTGTTGGCAAGCCATCGACCTGCCCGTGTACCAGTGCGGGGGCTGTTCGCGGCGGCACCCGGCGCTGCGGCCAGGTAGGTACGGGATGTTCCGTCGGGTCTGCCGGTGCGGGCAGAGCCTGCCGACACTCTCGCCGGGACGCCGAGGGCGGTTGGTCTCGCTCTGCCCGCACTGCAGTCGGGTCCTGCCCGAGGGGCTCGGCTCGGCCCGACTGGTGCACCTGCCGCTGATCGGTGCCGATTCCGCGGGGAAGACCATGTTGCTGATGGCCGCGGTGACGGGGCTGCTGGCGGGAACCCGCAGGTCCGGGCTCGCGGTCGACTTTGGAACCGCTGCCGACGAGGACCGTTATGAGCGGGCCGATCAGCTGCTGCGATCTGGCGACTGGGTCTGGGCGACCACCGAGACGCTGCCGCAGGCCTTCATGGTCCGGGTGTCGAAGGGGCGCCGACGTCGGCTGCTGTATCTGTACGACCCGATGGGTGAGACGCTGAGAAACACCGACTCGCTGCGTGATCAACGCTACCTTGCCCATGTGGACGGGCTGCTGCTGGTCTGCGACGCGCTCGCGGACCGGGAGTTCCGCAGCAGGCTGTCTGCCGGGGAGCAGGACGAGACGGCGCTGGCCCGGCCGGCGCGGGAGCAGCCGACGGTGACCTTCGACCGGCTCGCCGGAGAGATCCAGGCCATGTCCGGGCGCCGGGCGCGCACACCGGTGGCCGTGGCGGTGACCAAACGGGACGTGCTGGACGGGTTGGAGAGCTGCGGGCCGGTGCCGGTCGGGGCCGGGGTGGGCGAGTGGCTCTGCGAGGTGGGGCTGGAGGGCCTGGTCCGGGGTCTGCGCCGGGCTTTCGGCGAGACCAGGTACTGGGCTGTCAGTTCCCGTGCCGCGACCGGCCCTCAGGCAATCGAGGCCGAGGCGATGGCTGCCGCGGCCCCGGTGCTCTGGCTGCTGTCCCGCACCGGGCTACCGGTCGGCCCGCTCGTTCCGGACGGCAGAGGGGCGCCGGGAGCCGGTGGCGAGAGACGGCCGCGTGTTCCGATCGGGAGCAGATCGAGATGACGCCGGTAGACGGGCCGTTCGGACCAGTTGGAGCAAGTCTCTGACGGCCCACCCGCCGTGCGGTAGATTCAGACCGCTGATCACCCGGACCGGCTGATGCGCAGGTCGCACCGTGGGCGGGCGGACGGAGGACACGGTGGACGTACCGGAGCACATCGCGCGGCAACGCAGAGTCGTCCTGGTGCTGTTCGTGGTCGCGGCTTCGGTTGCCGCCCTGGGCGTGCTGGCAGTCGCGGGCCTGCTGCTCGCCCACAGCGTCACCTGATCGTCCAATCCGGCCTGCGGCGTCGGGGAGACGCCATTCGAGGGGAAGAACCACCATGAGCGACATGCCCGGCGGTCCGATGGCGACCAGGCCGGTCCACTTCTTCTGGATTCTCGACTGCTCGTACTCGATGGAGTTCAACGGGAAGATCGGGTCGCTGAACTTCGCCATCCGCGAGGCCCTTCCGGCCATGCAATCCGTGGCGCACGACAACCCGGCGGCCTCATTGTTGGTGCGGGTGTTGACGTTCTCGTCGAGTGCGAAGTGGCAGCAGGCCACGCCCGTCCCGATCGACGACTTCCGTTGGACGGACGTCAGGACCGAGAACATGACCAACCTGGGCGAGGCGCTGAAGATGGTCGCCCGCGAATTGGAAATCCCGCCGATGCCTTCGCGGGCGTTGAAGCCGGTACTCGCCTTGGTGTCCGACGGGCAGCCGACCGACGATTGGCGTGCGGGGCTGAAGGCGATCGACGCCACACCCTGGGGACAGCGAGCGGTCCGGGTCGCCATCGCCATTGGTGAGGACGCCGACCGGGCGGTGCTCAAGGAGTTCCTCGCCAACCCTGAGCTTGAGCCGTTGGACGCCAACAGCCCCAAGGCGCTGGCGGCAGCGATTCGATGGGCGTCCACCGTGGCGGTGAAGGCAGCCTCCAAGCCGATGGCGGGCAAGGAGGAGGGCTCCGGCGGATACGGACCCTACGCTCCGCCGGTGGTTTCGCAGGACGATGACGACGATGACGTGTGGTGAGTGTGCCGCCTGCCCAGCCCGAGGGTGAACGCCCGCCCGCAGCTGGTCCGGAGGCCGCCTGGCGGATCCTCTACCACGGTGTGACCGGCCCGCACAAAACACGCTGCCAGGACTACGCCGAGGGCCGCACGCTCGACGTGGCCGACGGGCAGCGGTCGGCCCAGGTGCAGCTGCTCGCGGCGGCGGACGGGCACGGTGCTTCGACGCACTCCCGCAGCCACCATGGCGCCCGCTTCGCGGTGGAGGTCTTCCTGCGTCTGGCCGGGGAGTTCGCCGAACGCGCCGTCCGGGGCCAGCCACTGACCCGATTGCGGGCAGAGGCCCAGCAGCGGATGCCGCACGACATCGTGCGGGCCTGGGAGGAACGGTGCGCCGAGCACCTGCGAGAGCACCCGCTGGACACTCCGCCCCCAGCAGCCGGCGAACCACCGAGGCGGCGAGACCTGCTGCCGTACGGCACGACCCTGCTCGGTGCTGTGCTCACCCCGGGGCTGGTGGCGGCCTGGCAGCTCGGGGACGGCGAGCTGACCCTGGTCGGTCAGGTCGCCGGAGGTCTCCTGCTTCCGCTGGCGCCCGTCCAACCCGAACTGGGTGACGAGACTGACTCGTTGTGCAGCCGCGACGCACCCAGGCTGATGCGGGTGCACTGGGCTCCGCTGGCTCGGGCGGCGCGCCCGCCGGGCCTGGTGATGCTCTCCACCGACGGCCTGTCCAAGAGTTTCGTCGACCGGGCGGGCTTCGAGGAGTTCGCCCGGGGGTTCTACGAGCGGCTGGAACGGACGGGGCTCTCGGCCGTCCGGGACGATCTGCCGCGTTGGCTGGCCACGGCGGCCGGCTACTCCGGCGACGACACGACCCTGGCGGCGGCCTGGCACGACCAGGGTGGCCGGACGGGCCGAAGGGCGGCCGAGCCGGTTGTCGAAGACAGTGTGTACGAGGCGGAACGACCCGCCCTTGCGGAGGACTCCGAATGACTAGCGGAATGCTCGACATCGGCTCGAACCTGGTCACCGAAACCGGTCGGTCCGTGACAGTCGCCGGGTATCTCGGGTCCGGTGGGCAGGGCGAGGTCTACCGGGTGCGGACAGATCGGGGCGACCGGGCCCTCAAGTGGTACTTCCCGCAGAGCGCCACCGAGAACCAACTCCTGATCGTGGAGGACCTGGTGGCTCGTGGGATTACGGACAACCGCTTCCTCTGGCCAGAGGAGGTCGTGCGCGACGCGGACGACGGGTTCGGCTACCTGATGGGGGTCCGCCCGGACCGGTACCAGGGCCTGCCCGACCTGTTCAAGCGCCAGTTGAAGACCTCGACGCGGGCGCTGCTCACGGCCGGCATCCACATGGTTGAGGCGTACAAGTCGCTGCACTCCCAGGGCGTCGCCTACCGTGACATCTCCTGGGGTAACGTCTTCTTCGACCCGCTGGACGGGTCGGTGCTGATCTGCGACAACGACAACGCCGTTCCCGAGGGCGAGGTTTCCGGCATCAGCGGCACGATGGACTTCATGGCCCCCGAGCTGGTTCGGGGAGATGACGGAGCCGTGCCGCGCACCCAGACGGACCTGCACTCGCTCTCGGTGCTGCTGTTCATGATGCTGATGAATCATCATCCACTCAAGGGCGTACTGGAGTTGCAGATCAGGTGCTGGGACGAGGCGGCCGAACGGCGGATGTACGGCTCCCGGCCGATCTTCGTCTTCGACCCGCAGGACGCCTCCAACCGACCGGACCCGATGGAGCAGGGCACGGTACTGGCTACCTGGGCGGCCACCCCGCCGGTTCTGCGGCGGCTCTTCCAGCAGAACTTCACCGATGGCCTGCACGACCCGGACCGCCGGGTCCGCGAGTCGCAGTGGCGGGATGCGCTCAGTCAGGTCCGGGACACCATGGTGGTTTGCGCGAACTGCGGCCGCCCGAACATGACGGAGCCGGCCGGCACGATCGCGCAGACCTGCTGGTCATGCGGCCGAACGCTGGTCATGCCGCCGTGGCTGGTGGTCACCACGAGCAGCCCGCAGGTGGCCCGCACGGTCCGGCTCGGGCACGGAGCCCAGCTCTACGGGCACCACCTGTCAGGTGAGCCCGAGCGCCATGACTTCGGTGATTCGGCCGTCATCGCCGAGCTCACGGAAAATCCGCAGAAGCCCGGCCGGTACGGCCTGACGAACTGCACATCAGCAACTACCTGGAGCGCTCGGCGCCCGGACGGTACAACGGTCCCGGTGCCGCCGGGCCGGTCGGTACCGCTCCGGGACGGTCTGCGGGTGGACCTGGGCAGTGGCACCGAAGCGGTGGTGCATACCAGCTGAGCCGTGCCGCACCGACGGTGTGTGTGCCGTCGGTGCGGCACGGCCCGGCTCGCGCCGGACAGGGCCCGGTCAGCCGCCGATAGCCTGGTGGATACCCTGTGCCAGGGTGAGCGCGCTGCTGCCCGCGGTCAACCCGACGACGATGGTGTCCAGCCAGGGGCGGATCCGACCGCGGTCGGGAGAGACCTGCTGCTCGGCCGCCCGGACGAGTTCGGCGTGCACCGATTCGGCAGCCGGACGGAGTTCGGGGGCCTCCAGCTGGACCAGTTCGACCAATCGGGCTGCTTGGCGCACGGCATCGGCCGCGGACTCGCCACCGGTGAAGTTGTTCTGAATATTGTTGCTGCCGCCGATCACGGAATTCTTGATCTCGGCATTGAAGGTGAACTGATCGCCGCCGGGCAATGGGACTCCTTGAGTTGCTGAGGCGAAGGGTGCTGTCGGGCGATGGCCTACGGCACGGCGGGCGACCCGCCGGCCGAGGGCTGGCCGGAGGAAGATCCTCCACCCGGCGGTGCCACCGGCCCCTGGTTGTTGTTCTGAGTGTTGCCGGTGCCGCCGATCACCGCGTTGCTGATCGCGCCGTTGAAGATGGTGGTTTGCTGCTGGATGATCTGCTGCTGCTGATCGTCCAGGTCGGAGGTGTCGATCTGATGTGCAGTCAGGAACTCGCGGGTGGATACCAGTACTGCCTGCGTCATCAGCTTGACGAAGGTAGTACTGTCGCGGCGTTCGGCGAAACCCATCTTCTCCCAGGAGGAAGCGCGTTCTCGCAGGCTGTTGGTCGAGCCGAAGTCGAAGGTGGCATAACCCTTCCGGATCTCCCTGCGCTGCTTCTCCAGGACTCGGGCGGTGCGCGCCCGGGCGCTGGAACGCCGCAGCAGCCGACCTGCCGATCCGAACAGCAGTGGACGGGTCTGCCGCAGCGCGTCGTGCGCCGCCCGGAGTCTGCGCCGGACCGTCCCGGCCAGCAACCTGTCTGGGATGCCGAAACGGTCGCCGAGCGGAGGTAGCACGTAGGAGTTGACCTCCCAAGTGAGTGTCGGATGATGCAGCTGGGCGCGCAGGTGCATCGACACCACGACATTCCCTCCCTCGCCTATCACCCGCAGACAGAGGTACGTCTCCATGCCTTTGGTGGGCCGGGCCGCTCCAGCCTTCACCCAGTCGCTCGGTATGACGGCCGCCGGGCGCGTGGTCGGATCGGGCAGCGCATCGGGGATGTGGGAGACGTAGAAGCCACGGACGTACAGCCTGTTGCGCGCGGTCAGCGATTCGAGTCCGGTGGCCTTGGACATCTGCCGGGCGACGTGCTGGTGGAGATCGGCCGCGTCGAACGGGAGGGGAACGAGCGCGGTGCCGTTGGCGTCCTTGGCCGGGCGGCCGATGTTGAGCGGGTTCCAGACCGACTCGCTGATCCGCCAGCCGCTGCCGACGAACGGGTTCACCTTCTCCACGGAGTTGTGGTAGACGACCATGTTGAGGCGCTTGAGCGAGGCCAGGCGGTCCTCAAGCTCCGCCGCCACCGGCGGGGCCAGCGCCATGGCGGAGTCGTCCCGGGTGCTGAGCGCGAGGACGATGCTCCACCTGGCCCAGAGTGCGCGGTACACGACGACGAACGCCGCCACGACGACCAGCAGGGCCGCCCCGAGCGCAACAAAGGCGACGGTCGGTCGCTGGTCGGCGAACTGCGCCGCCGCAAAGGTGATCAGGGCCAGCAGCGTAGCGAGCAGCCCGGCCAGTACCCGATCCCGGCGCTGGATGCGGGCCTCCGCCAGCCGGGAGTGGCGTACCAGGGCGATGAGGTTGATCCCCACCGGCGGGCCCAGTGCCTGGATGCCGTCCTCCACATACTCGGCGAGCACCTCGCGGGCGAGTCGGGGGTCCAGGTGGGCAGTGGCACACATGCGGCGGCTGACCAGGTCGGTGCGGTGCTTGGGTAACGTCGGAAGCGATTTGAGCGGCACGTGCACCTTCCCCCGGCTGGTGACTTCTGCCCCGACTGCCATCCCAGACGCACCGCATCCCGGGCGGCGGCAACCGTACGGCCGACCCAGCCTAGTCCCCACTGGGCGAGCCCTGCCCGGTTGTTGGCCAGAAGGCTGGTCCGGATGGGTGTCAGCGCTCGGTGCAGAGGGGGCGCGACTTCCGCTTCACAGTGCCGACCGGCGCAGGCCACCTGTAGATCCGTTGGCGGAGGCCGGGCGGGGGAGCTGGTCAGCCACGTGCCAGATCAGTGTCAGAACAGGTGGTAAAGGACGGTCGGCAGCGGTCGGAACTAGTGCCGCATCAGGCAACGTTCGCCCCGTTGTGACGTGCCGTCCGGTTGCTGCCTTGGGCATGGCCGGGCGGTCACAATGATCACGTGGCT
>NZ_JBVIMH010000022.1:0-28999 GCF_055579945.1 Kitasatospora sp. NPDC032150
AGCTGGATCCGGCGGTGCAGGTCGGAGGAGACCACCTCGCGCGCGGTCCGGGTGATCCGCCCCAGCGGACGCAGCACCCGGCCGGCCATCGCGTAACCGGCCATGAAGGCGATCACCGCCAGGCACACCAACACCGTGAGCGACTTGCGCAGCAGCACGGTCAGGGCCGCATTGGACTTGAGCTCCTGCATCTGGACCAGTTGGTCGTTGAACTGCTGTGAGGTCATCACCCGGCCGTTGACGGTGGCGCCGCCCTGGTCGAAGCCGAAGGTCGGCAGCAGGGCGTCGTGGAAGGCCTGCCGGACGAAGAAGTACATCAGCACCAGCAGGACCACGCCCGCCATCAGGAACATCCCGCCGTACAGCAGGGTGAGCCTGATCCGGATCGTGGGCCGCAGCTGGAACCAGCTGAGAAGGCCGTCGCCGGGGGTGTAGGGAACGAACTGCTCGGGCCTGCGGGCGGGCCGCTCCGCGGAGGCGGCCGGCGAGTGGGCCGGCTTGGGGGGTACCCGGACCGGGCCGCCGGCGGGCGCGCCGGGGGCCCCGCCGGTGGGGGGCGGCGGGGTGGTCATGACTGTCCTCTCCGGGATCTGCGCTGTGCGGTCGTACGGGGGTGGGGCCGGTCGGCTCAGATCCGGTAGCCGGAGCCGGGCACGGTGACGATCACCGGCGGATCGCCGAGCTTGCGGCGCAGGGTCATCACGGTGACCCGTACGACGTTGGTGAACGGGTCGGTGTGCTCGTCCCAGGCCTTCTCCAGCAGCTGCTCCGCCGAGACGACCGCGCCGCCGGCCCGCATCAGGACCTCCAGCACGGCGAACTCCTTGGGCGCGAGCTGGACGGTCCTGCCGTCCCTGAGCACCTCGCGGCGGCCGGGGTCGAGCGTGATGCCGGCCCGCTCCAGGATGGGCGGCAGCGGAACCGTCGCGCGGCGGCCGAGTGCCCGCACCCGCGCGACGAGTTCGCTGAAGGCGAACGGCTTGGGCAGGTAGTCGTCGGCGCCGATCTCCAGGCCCTCGACCCGGTCGCTGATGTCGCCGGAAGCGGTCAGCATGATCACCCGGGTGGCGAGGCCCTGTTCGACGACGCTGCGGCAGACGTCGTCGCCGTGGACCAGCGGGAGGTCGCGGTCGAGCACGACGACGTCGTAGTCGTTGATCGCGATGCGCTGGAGCGCGGCCTCACCGTCGTACACCACGTCCACGGCCATCGCCTCGCGGCGCAGGCCGGTCGCGACGGCTTCGGCGAGCAGCTGCTCGTCCTCCACGACGAGTACCCGCACGATGGTTGTCCCTTCTTTCCTGAGCGGCCCCCGCCGTGGCCCGCCCGTTCGGGCCGCCTGGCGCCGGGCGCGGAGCCGACACGTCCGGAGCCCTGGGCTCGTCATCGGCCCGGGAGCCGGCACACGGATCCGACGGTGTTCCCATCCTGCCTGGTCGGCCGGTAAAGCAGCGGTAAGCGGCCGGCTCCGGGGCGCCCAGGCGGCTTGAAACAGCAGGGTCCCCTACCGATTGGACCGTGACGCGGGCAACTTTCTCGGATTGTGAGGTTTCCCGCCTTCACCCGTGGGGAGGACAACCTGCACACCCGCGATCGGGCCGAACGCCGGTCGCGACCACCACCACCCGCCGTGCGTTCATCCGCACCGGCTCAGGGGACTCGGTGTCACCGGGAGCGGCTTCGAGGCCGTCTCCGCGCCCGACCGGAGAGCAGCCGCCGGCTGGGGCGTATCCGTTGGCCGCCGTCCTCCCCGACGCCGGGGAACGCCGGACCGTGCCCGTCCGACACAGCAAGGGGGCTCGTATGGACGCCTTCACCGCCGGAATCCTGCAGCGCATAAAGAACACCGAACAAGACCTGCACCGCGCCCTGGAGGCCGGTGACGACTTCCTCGCCGAGGTCGAGCAGTCTGAGCTGGACGACCTGCGCCGGCTCGCCGCCGAGCACGGCATCGACCCGGTCCGCGAGATCCACCGCTCCGCCGCCTGACCCGGTCGCTAGCCGCGCACTCGCGCCACCCGCCTCGGGAGCCCTCCCAGGCAGCTGAAGGCCAGGCCCTGGCGCACTCGGTGTACCAGGGCCTTTCGCCTGCCCGTGTCACTGCGCTCGCCCGTGTCACCGGCCCGGTCCGTTCACCCGGGCGTCACCTTCGCGCCGTGCGCCCGCCGGGCCGGGTCCCGGGGACCGGAGACCCCCGGGGAGAGCCGCGGCCGGTCAGTCGTGCCAGGCGCCGAGGGCGTCCAGCCGGGACTGCAGCCGTTCGAAGACCCCGGGCGGCGCGGCGACGGCGAGGTCTCCGTCCGGCTCCTCGCCCGGACGTCCGCCGGCCAGGGCCCCGGCCTCGCGGGCGATCAGCATCCCGGCGGCCATGTCCCAGGGCTTCAGCCCTCGCTCGTAGAAGGCGTCCAGTCGGCCGGCGGCCAGGTCGCAGAGGTCGACGGCCGCGGCGCCGGCCCGCCGGATGTCACGCACCTCGGGCATCAGCGCCAGCAGCACCTGCGCCTGGTGGGCCCGCACCTCGCGGACGTAGTTGAAGCCGGTGCCGACCAGCGCCTGGCCCCACGGCGGAGCCGGACGGCAGGAGATCGGCCGGCCGTCGAGGCGGGCCCCGCCGCCGAGTACCGCCTGGAAGAGCTCGCCCCTGGCCGGCACCGTCACTACGCCGACCACCGCCCTCCCGTCCAGCTCGGCGGCCACGCTGACCCCCCAGGAGGGCAGTCCGTACAGGTAGTTGACCGTTCCGTCGAGCGGGTCGACCACCCAGCGCACCCCGCTGCTGCCGGGGTGGTCGGCGCCCTCCTCGCCGAGGTAGCCGTCCTCAGGACGGCGTCGGCCGATCAGCTCCAGGATCAGCTTCTCGGAGGCGAGGTCCATCTCGGTGACCACGTCCACGGGGCTGCTCTTGGTCGCGGCGACGCCGAGGTCGGCGGGGCGGCCGTCGCGGAGCAGGTCCCCCGCACGGGTGGCCGCCTCGACGGCGACGTCGAGGAGTTCGGCGAGCAGCTCGGGGTTGGGCATGGGATTCCTTCCAGTCCTGGGCGGGCGGGCGCCCCGGGGCACGGCCGGGCGGGGGTCAGATCTCGGCCGCCGCGCGGCGCGGGGCGCGCGGGTTGGGGCAGCAGGCGACGGCGCACACGTCGTGGCTGGGGCCGAGCCCGCCCAGGGCGCGGCGTTCGACCGACCGGCCGCGCTCGACGGCGGCGCGCTCCAGCAGCAGTTCCCGCACGGCCGCCGCGAACCGGGCGTCGGCGCCCACCGTGGCGGCCCGGGCCACCGGCAGGCCGAGTTCGGCGGCCTTGGCGACGGCCTCGGTGTCGAGGTCGTACTTGACCTCCATGTGGTCGGAGACGAAGCCGATCGGCACCATCACGGCCGCCGGGACGCCCGCCGTGTGCAGGCTCTCCAGGTGGTCGCAGATGTCCGGTTCCAGCCACGGGACGTGCGGGGCGCCGCTGCGGCTCTGGTACACCAGCTCCCAGGAGCGGTCGGCCACCCCGGTGGCCTCCTCGACGGCGGCGGCGATCAGCCGGGCGACGTCCAGGTGCTGGGCGACGTACGCGCCGCCGGGCCGGCCGCGCGCGGGGTCTCCGGGGGCGCCGGAGGTCTCGGCCATCGCCTCCGGGATGGAGTGGGTGGTGAAGGCCAGATGGGCCCCGTCGCGGACCGCCGTGGGCAGCTCGGCGAGCGCCGCGAGGGTGGCGTCGATCATCGGCTGGACGAAACCCGGGTGGTTGTAGAAGTGCCGCAGCTTGTCGACGCGCAACTCGGGCAGGCCTTCCTCGGCCAGGGTGGCGAGGGCGTCGGCGAGGTTCTCGCGGTACTGCCGGCAGCCGGAGTAGCCGGCGTACGCGCTGGTGGCGAGGACGGCGATCCGGTGGTGGCCGTCGTTCGCCATCTCCCGCAGGGTGTCGACCAGGTAGGGCGCCCAGTTTCGGTTGCCCCAGTACACCGGCAGGTCCAGACCGTGCCCGGAGAAGTCCTTGCGCAGCGCGGCGAGCAGTTCGCGGTTCTGCTCGTTGATCGGGCTGACCCCGCCGAACAGGAAGTAGTGCTTGCCGACCTCGGCGAGACGCTCCTTGGGGATGCCCCGGCCGCGGGTGACGTTCTCCAGGAACGGCACCACGTCCTCGGGGCCCTCGGGACCGCCGAAGGAGAGCAGGAGCAGCGCGTCGTAGGGCGCGGGGTCGGTGAGGGTGCGCGAGTCGGGCATGGCACCGATCCTCCCACCACCGTCCCGTCCCCCGGCGGCAGGTCCGCCGGCGGGTAATCGCTTGCCGCCGTTCGTAAGCTGTCTAGTCGAGACACGTTCCTTACCCCCACCCCAGCGGAGCCCTGCGTGCTGTCCAGCTACCGCCAGATATTCGCCACCCCGGGCACCCTGGCCTTCTCCTCCTCGGGTCTGATCGCCAGGCTGCCGATCTCGATGACCGGGATCGGCATCGTCACCATGCTGTCCCAGCTCCGCGGCTCCTACGGGATCGCCGGTGCGGTCTCCGCCGTCCTGGCGCTGTCGGCGGCGGTGCTCGGCCCGCAGGTCGCCCGGCTGGTCGACCGCTACGGGCAGCGCCGGGTGTCCCTGCCCGCCACCGGGCTGACGGTGGTCGCCGCGGTCGCGCTGCTGCTCTGCGCGCGCACGGGGGCTCCGGACTGGACGCTGTTCGCGGCCGCCGCGGGGATGGGCGTGATGCCCAGTACCGGTTCGATGGTCCGGGCCCGGTGGGCCCACCTGTACAGCGACGAGCCGCCCAAGCTGCACACCGCGTACTCGTTCGAGGCCGTGGTGGACGAGATCTGCTTCATCGTCGGCCCGATCCTCTCGATCGGCCTGGCCACCTCGGTCTTCCCCGAGGCGGGCGTGCTGCTGGCCGGGGTCTTCCTGGTCACCGGGGTGGTGCTGTTCACCTCGCAGCGCCGCACCGAGCCGCCGGTGCACCCGGCCACCCACCACTCGGGGCGGTCGGCGCTCTTCTCCCCCGGGCTCGAGGTGCTGGTGCTGACCTTCGTGGCCACCGGTGCGATCTTCGGCTCGGTCGAGGTGGTGACCGTGGCCTTCGCCCAGGAGCAGGGGCACAAGGCGCTGTCCAGCCTGGTGCTCGCGGTGTACGCACTGGGCTCCGGCCTGGCCGGGGTGGTCTTCGGAACGCTGAAGCTCAACGGTTCGCCGGCCGGCCGCTTCCTCGGCGGGGTCGTCCTGATGGCGGTCAGCATGGTGGCACCGCTACTGGCCGCCGAGTGGCTGCACGGCACCGCCGGCCTGGTCGCGGTCGGCACCGCGCTGTTCCTGGCCGGGATCGCCATCTCACCGACCCTGATCACGGCCATGGCCCTGGTCGAACGGCTGGTTCCGGCCAACCAGCTGACCGAGGGCATGACCTGGACCACCACCGGACTCGCGCTGGGGGTCGCCCTCGGGTCCTCGGTCGCGGGCTGGGCGGTGGACGCCGCGGGCGCCCCGGCCGGCTACTGGGTGCCGGCCGGGGCCGGTCTCTTCGGCGCCCTCACCGCCCTCGCCGGACTGCGCCGCCTGCGCTCGGGCCTGACCACGGCCGCCGCGCCGGCCGCCGGCGAGGCCGCCCTCCAACACTGAACGCGGCCGCCCGCGGCGCGGGGGACCGCAGGGCTCGGTAACGATCCGAGCACCCGGCGCCGCCCCGATCCGCATGGCCGTCCGCACGCCGGGCGGCCGCGGCCCCGCGGGTTCGGTCCGCTCCATGGACCTCGGTAGGGCCAGTGGCTACGCTCCCCGTACTCAGTGGTAGGACGTGCTCGGGGCGCAGCCGTCCCGGCACCGGAGCAGGAGGCAGCCGTATGCCGCAGGCCAGTACCACCCACTGGAGCAACTGGGCCGGCAACCAGAGCGCCCGCCCCAGCCGGGTGGTCTCCCCGGCCTCGACCGCCGAGTTGGCGAAGGAGATCCTGCGGGCCGCCGAGGAGGGCCGGACGGTCAAGGCGGTCGGTTCGGGCCACTCGTTCACCGCGATCGCCTCGGCCGGGGACGGTGTCCTCGTCCGGCCCACCGGGCTGACCGCGGTACGGGAGCTGGACCGCGCGGCCGGGACGGTCACCGTGGAGTCCGGCCTGCCGCTCTCCGCCCTCAACCGGCTGCTCGCCTCGGCCGGACTCTCACTCACCAACATGGGCGACATCGAGGTCCAGACCGTCGCCGGCGCCACCAGCACCGGCACCCACGGCACCGGCCGCGACTCCGGTTCACTGGCCGCCCAGGTGAGGGCGCTGGAGATCGTGCTGGCCGACGGCACCGTCCGGACCTGCTCGCCGACCGAGGACCCCGAACTGTTCCAGGGCGCCCGGCTGGGCCTGGGCGCGCTCGGCGTGGTCAGCGCACTCACCTTCGGCGTCGAACCGGCCTTCCTGCTCACCGCCCACGAGCAGCCGATGCGCTTCGACCGGGTGCTGGACCGCTTCGAGGAGTTCGCGACCGTCAACGAGCACTTCGAGTTCTACTGGTTCCCGCACACCGAGCTCTGCTCGACCAAGCGCAACAACCGCAGCCAGGGCCCGGCCCGGCCGCTGCCGCCGTTCAAGTCCTGGCTGGAGGACGACTTCCTCTCCAACACCGTCTGGGAGGGTGCCTGCCGGATCGGCCGGACCTTTCCCGCCGCCGTCCCCGCCATCGCCCAGCTCGCCGGCCGGGCCTGGTCGGAGCGGACCTACACCGACCTCGCGTACAAGGTGTTCACCAGTCCCCGCAGGGTGCGCTTCGTCGAGATGGAGTACGCCGTGCCGCGCGAGGCGGCCACCACCGTGCTGCGCGAACTGAAGGCGCTGGTCGAGCGTTCGAACTGGCGGATCAGCTTCCCGGTCGAGGTGCGGATCGCGCCCGCCGACGACCTCTGGCTCTCCACCGCGAGCGGCCGGGACACCGTCTACATGGCCGTCCACCTCTACCGGGGCACCCCCGAGCAGGGCTACTTCACCGAGGTCGAGCGCCTGATGACCGCCCACCAGGGCCGCCCGCACTGGGGCAAGCTGCACACCAGGGACGCCGAGTACCTCGCCTCGGTCTACCCGCGCTTCGGCGAGTTCACCGCGCTGCGCGACCGGCTCGACCCCGGCCGGCTGTTCGCCAACCCCTACCTGCGCCGGGTGCTCGGCGAGTAGCGCTCAGGGGGTCGGGGCGGCGGGCGGCGTCCCGGCTCCCCGGTCGCGCTGGCCGGCGCCGTCGTCCGTGCCCGCACCCGTGGTGGTGCCGGAGCTCGGGCTCGGTGCCGGCGGCGTGCTCGGCTCCGCGGTCGGCGCCGGAGAGGAGGACGGCGAGCCGCTCGGGGGCTGGGAGGGTGCGGCCGAGGGCGAGTGCCGTCCGCTCGGCGTCGCGCCCGGGGTGTCGGCCGGCGCGCCGGAGGGCGCGGCCGAGTGGTCGGCGGCGCCGCCGACCGAGGGGCGGTCGGCGGGCACGGACGGGGCGGGCCTGCGGCCCGGGTTGAGCGAGGTGCCGGAGGAGTGGCCGTCGCCGGTGACGATGGAGTGCATCGGCTTGTCCGCGATCAGCTCCACCGCCAGGATCGGCGTCATCGCCAGGACGAAGACCAGTCCGGAGACCACCGAGTACGTCCGCCAGGTCCAGCGCCGCCTGGCCCGGACGGTCTGCGGGGCGTTCCACTCCGGGGAGATCACCGCCGGCTCGCCCGCCGGGACCTGCCGGAGGCGGTTGACGGTTGCGCCTGGTCCCCGGTCGACCGCGCTGCGCAGTTGCTCGCCGGTCCGCTTGAACAGGTGCTGGAAGAGCGCACCCCCGGTGGTCGCGCCGATACTGACCACCGCCGCGCCGAGGATCGTGCCGTACACGCCGAGTTCCGAGGCGAGCACCGCGCCGACCACCGCGGCCAGGGCGCTGGCTGCGACCTGAGCCACAGTCAGTTCGATCCGTGCACGTCCGGTCGCCGGTGGCTCGGCGGCCTGCGGCCCGCCCTGCTCGCGCTGCTGCGGCATCAACATCCCTCGGTCGGCACGACTCGACATCGACAAGTCCCTCCATCTTGCACAAAGAAGGACACAAGGGGCGAAAATCTGGTTCTCAGCGGTCGATATATGTGAAGATGATCACCGTCCGCTGATCGGCGGTCGGCCATTGGAGTGCCCGCCCTTGAGATTCCCGTGAATCGCGGGAGACTTGAGCGGCGAGCCGCCCCTGCGGGTGCCACGAATGGAGTACTGTTCGTGGGGCCTGAGCCTTTCGTCGACCTGTCGACACTCCGTCAGACGGCGACCGGGGCACACGGGCGCGACGTCGACCGGCGACGTGGCAACAGGCAACCGTGCCATAAGGGCGGGTCCGGGCGAAAGCACGACACGCCGAGTAACTCAGCAAGGTTGTGGCCACTCGCGAGTGGGCAGGCCACACTCAGTACGGGAGCAGCGACGCAGGTGACGTCGGCAGGCACCACCCGGGAGGTAACCGTGCCCGAACTGCGGGTTGTGGCCGTCAGCAACGACGGCACACGGCTGGTGCTCAAGGCTGCCGACAGCACGGAGTACACCCTTCCCATCGACGAGCGGCTGCGCGCCGCCATCCGCGGGGACCGGCCGCGCCTCGGCCAGATCGAGATCGAGGTCGAGAGCCACCTGCGGCCCAGGGACATCCAGGCGCGGATACGAGCCGGTGCCTCCGCCGAGGAGGTCGCCCAGGCGGCGGGTATCTCGGTGGACCGGGTGCGACGCTTCGAGGGGCCGGTGCTGGCCGAGCGCGCCTTCATGGCCGAGCGGGCCCGCAAGACCGCGATCCGCCGCCACGGCGAGCCCACCGGGCCGCAGCTCGGCGAGGCCGTCGCCGAGCGCCTGGCGCTGCGGGCGGCGGAGAAGGACACCGAGCGGTGGGACTCCTGGCGCCGCGACGACGGCACCTGGGAGGTCATCCTCTACTACCGGTCCGACGGCGAGGGCCGCAGCGCGAGCTGGACCTACGACCCGCCGCGCCGCCTGGTGCAGCCGAACGACGACGAGGCCCGGTCGCTGATCGGCGAGAGCGTCGAGCGCGAGGAGGACTCGGTCTTCCCGTTCATCCCGCGGATCGCCCGGCTCCCGCAGGACCGGCCGGCCCGCCCGATGATCGAGCGTCCCTCGGCGGACCGGATCATGTCGGGCCGAGAGGTCCGCGAAGCCACGGCCGACGGCCGGGACTCGCTGACCAGCCTGCTGGACGTGGTGCCCGCGTTCCGCGGCGAGCTCACCGTCCCGGCCGTGGAGCCGGTCCAGGTGGAGGAGGCCGAGGAGGCGGAGGAGCATGCCGCTCCGGCGGCCAGCGTCGGCGCGGGGTCGGCCTACGCGGACATCCTGATGCCGCGCGCGGTCTCCCCGCACCGCGAGCGGCTGGTGGGCACCACGGACCGCCAGGCCGAGGCGGACGGCGTCCGTCCGGGCCGACGGGCCACCGTGCCGAGCTGGGACGAGATCGTCTTCGGCAGTCGTCGCAAGAAGCAGGACTGAGGCAGTAGCCCCCGTCGCCCCGTCCCGCACGGAACGACGATCCGTACGGGACGGGGGCACGGGCTTCCTTCGCACCGGGCGCGGCTTCCGGCCGGTCCCGCGCCCCGGGCCGTACCCGGCCGGTCAGCCGGGGAGGGGGCCGGTGGCCGCCGGGTTGTCCGGGTCGCCGGACCACTCGCTCCAGGATCCCGGGTAGAGCGTGGCCCGGAAGCCCGCCACCTCGAGGGCCAGCAGTTCGTGCGAGGCCGTCACTCCCGAGCCGCAGTAGACCCCGGTCTCGCGCTCGCCCACGCCCAGCGAGCGGAATCGCTCGGCGAGTGCGGCGGCGGGCAGGAAGCGCCCGTCCGGGCCGACGTTCTCCGTGGTGGGGGCGCTCACCGCGCCCGGGATGTGCCCGGCGCGCGGGTCGACCGGCTCGACCTCGCCCCGGTAGCGCTCGCCGGCCCGGGCGTCGAGCAGCAATCCGGTACGGGCCAGCGCGGCGGCCTGCCGGGCGTCCAGGACGGGCAGTTGGCCCGGGGCGGGCTTGAAGTCCCCCTCCCGGGCCGGGGTTCGCCCGGCGCTCTCGGGCAGGCCGGCGGCGCGCCAGGCGGCCAGGCCGCCGTCCAGCACCCGGACGTCCCGGTGGCCGGCCCAGCGCAGCAGCCACCAGGCGCGGGCGGCCGAGGTGGCGGGCCCGGCGTCGTAGACCACCACCGGACGGTCGGCGCTCACGCCGGCCCGGCGCACGGCCGTCCCGAACACCTCGGGATCGGGCAGCGGGTGGCGGCCGGCGGCACCCGGAGGTGCGGCCAACTCGTCGTCCAGATCGACGTACTGAGCGCCCGGCAGGTGCCCGACGGCGAACTCGTCGGCGCCGGGCGGGCCGCCGAGCTGCCAGCGGACGTCGAGCAGGACCGGCGGGTCCGCGGAGTCGAGGGCCGCCGCCAACTCGCCGACGGAGATCAGCGGAGAGGTGCCGAGCGGGCGCCCCTGGTCCAAGCCATCAGTGGGTTCGGCTGTCATGGCGCCATTGTGACCCGCGCGACTCCGCTCTTTGTACGGTCTTTGCCTACTCACGCCGCGCGGTCAGCCGATTGCGGCGGGCAAAAGGTGGAACGATCGCCGTGGGACGCGCGGCGGCCCCGCCGACCGCCCCCGGCGAGGAGGTACGCGATGACTGCGGTGACGGTGCGGTTGGCCCAGGGAACGCCCTGCTGGGTGAGCCTGATGACCAGCGACCACCAGGGGGCCACTGCCTTCTACGGAGCCCTGCTGGACTGGGAGTTCACACCGGGCCCGATCCATCTCGGTTCCTACGCGCGGGCCACCCTGCACGGCGCCAAGGTCGCCGGGATCGGTGTCACTCCTCCGGGTCCCGGCCGCCCCGTGGAATGGACGACGTACTTCGCGGTGGACGACGCCGACCTGGTCTCGCAGCGGATCCGCGAGTGCGGCGGCACGGTCGCGGTCGGGCCGCTGCAGGCCGAGCGGGCCGGACGGCTGGCGATCGCCGCCGATGTGTGGGGTGCGGTGTTCGGCCTCTGGCAGGGCGAGGAGCACCTAGGTTGGGAGGTGGTGGACGAGCCCGGCGCGCCCGCCTGGAGCGAGCTGCTCACCCCTGACGAGCAGTCGGCCACCGCGTTCTACCGCCTGGTGTTCGGGCCGAGCGTGCCGCAGCAGCAGGCGGTGGTGCCGATGGCGGACATCCGGCACAGCACCGATCTCAGGGACGGTCCGCCACGGTGGCGGGTGCACTTCGCGGTCACCGACGTCGAGTTGACGACGGCCCAGGCCGTGGCACTGGGCGGTTCGGTGCTGGTGGCCCCGCACGACGGACCGGCCGGGCGGGTGGTCAGGCTGGCCGATCCGCAGGGCGGGCGCTTCTCGGTCGTCCAACTCCCCTGACCGGCCGGACGCGGCCCGGCCGGGCCGTGCGACCGGCCCGCCACCGGGGTGCCGCTCCCCGTCACACCCGGGGAACCGACTGCGCCCCCTGACTTCAGGCGCGCTGCTCCTCGAAGGGGAGGACGTCCGGGGAGAGCACCGAGGCACGGGCGGCCGCGGCGGTGAGGCGGCGGCGGTGGTGGCGGCGGCAGAGCACCTCGTAGCCGACCTCGCTCTCGCTGACGGCGATGTCGCCGACCACGACCTGTGCACCCTCGACCACCATCACACCGCCGACGGTTCGGGCGTTGTGGGTGGCCCGGGCGCCGCACCAGCAGAGTGCCTCGACCTGGAGGATCTCCACCCGGTCGGCGAGCTCGATCAGGCGCTGGGAGCCGGGGAAGAGCTTGGTGCGGAAGTCGGTGGTGATCCCGAAGGTGAACACGTCGATCCCCAACTCGTCGACCACGCGGGCGAGTTGGTCGACCTGCTCGGCGGCGTAGAAGTTGGCCTCGTCACAGATCAGATAGTCGACCCTGCCGCCCGCCGAGAGCAGCTGGACCACGTAGGCGTGGAAGTCGAAGTCCTCGGTGACCTCGACGGCGTCGGCACGCAGGCCCAGGCGGCTGGAGATGGTGGAGGCGCCGGCCCGGTCGTGGCGGGAGAAGATGATCCCCTTGCGGCCGCGGGCGGCGTGGTTGTGGTCGAGCTGGAGGGCGAGCGTCGACTTGCCGCAGTCCATCGTTCCGGAGAAGAACACCAGGTCAGCCATGGGTGGAGCGGAGGCCTTTCGGAAGACTACGGGTGGGGGCGGTTCAGGCGCGGACTTCGAGCAGCGGCACCAGCTGCTCCACCGGGGTCATCGAGCCGTGCAGGCCGATCATCGAGGACTCGCCGGGCTCGGTGCGGGAGGCGATCACCGCGATGTCGTCCCGGGCCGCGGCGACCACGTCGCCGATCCGATGGTAGACCCGGTCGTCGACCACCGGGCCGAACCAGCCATTGGCTATCGCCTCGTCCCGGCCGGCCACCCACATCCGGTCACCGAGCACCTCGCTCCAGACCGTGAGCACGTCGTCGGCCGCGCCGGGCACCGCGTAGACGTGCCGGGCCCGACCCTCGCCGCCGAGCAGGGCGACGCCCGCGCTCAGCTCCCAGTCCTCATCGAAGTCGATCCGGTTCTCCGGGGCGATGTCGATCATGCCGTGGTCGGCCGTGACGTACAGCGCGGAGCGCGGCGGCAGCTGTTCGGCGAGCCGCTGGGCGAGGCGGTCCACGGTGTTCAGGGTCAGGCGCCACTCGTCGGAGTCGACCCCGTAGCGGTGGCCCGCGGCGTCGAGTTCGCTGACGTAGGTGTAGACCAGGGCCCGGTCGTGCTCTGCCAGCCACCGGGCGGAGACGTCCATCCGCTCCTCGGCGGTGGTGCGGCCGAGGAAGGTGCCGCCGGAGAGCGCGACCCGGGTGAGCGGGGTCTGCGCGAACAGCGGGGAGGAGACCTGGCAGGTCGCCACCCCGGCCGCGTCGGCCTGCTCGAAGACGGTCGGGTAGGGCTGCCAGTCGCCCGGCTCGACGTACGGCTGCCAGCGCAGCTGGTTCATCAGATGACCGGCGCCGGGCACCGCCACGGTGTAGCCGGCCAGCCCGTGCACACCGGGGGTGAGGCCGGTGCCGACCGAGGCCAGCGAGGTGGCGGTGGTGGACGGGAACCCGGCGGTGATCGACCGGCCGCCCACCATCAGCGAGTTGAGGAACGGCGCCCACTCGGGATGACGCCCGATCAGCTCCCAGCCCATGCCGTCGACCAGGAACACGCAGACCCGGTCGGCCGGGACCAGCGGCAGCCCGCTCCGGAAACCGGGTACGCCGAGCCCGGCCGCCACGGCGGGCAGCAGGTCGGCCAGCGAACCGTGCCCGTACGCCGGTACGGGGGCGCCGGAGGGGTCGAGGATCTCGAAGGAGTCGTAGTCCAGGTGCGACATGGGTGACGTGCGCCTCAGGCCCGGTTGGCGATGGTCGCCTCGGACAGGGCGCGCGCGAAGATCAGGGCCTGCGCCACCGTCTCCGGACCGTCCCCGGCCTCGCTGACCCGCAGCGACAGGTCGTCGGCGGTGGCCGAGCCGGTGTAGCCGTGGTCGGCCTCGCAGTTGGGGTCGGAGCAGCCGGCCGGCTCCAGGTCGAGCCGCTGGACGGCGCCCCAGCCGATGGTCAGCACCACCTCGCGGGGCATCGTGCCGGGCGTGTACGTCTCGGGGTTGGCCACCACGCGGCTGAGCACCACGGAGTTGATCCGGTCGATCCGGACGCACTCGGTGGAGGTGGTGGCGTAGGGCACCGGGCTGGTGGCGTCGCCGGACTGCTCGTCGGTGTGGCTGACCACGAACCTGGACGGGGTGAGCACCAGCACCGTCACGTGCCGGCGCACCTCGTTGGCGTCGAAGGTGGTCTCCTGGTGCACCAGGTACGAGGTGATCGGCTCGGGACCCACCGCGGCCTCGACGGCCTCGGACACCAGGGCGGGGTAGTAACCGCTGCGCTCGATCGCCGAGCGCAGGTCCTGCGTGGTGGTGGTACCGGTCTTCGCCATAGCTCCATCCTGGCATGTCCCGCCGACGAGGCGGTCGGCACTGGGCCGAGCGATCGGCCTTCCGCGCCCGTGGGAGAACTGGTGGGCGCAACCAAGGAAGGTTACAGGGTGCTCATGGCTCGCGGGCCCAGATCGGTGCGGACGGGGAGCGGGGCGATCCGCACGCGCGCCTCCAGGACCGCAAGGCCGTGCGGGGCGACGACCACGGGTTCGAGATCCACCGAGGCGACTTCGGGAAGGTCGTCGACCAGCCGGGAGACCCGCAGCAGCAGCTCCTCCAGCGCGTCGGTGTCCACCGGCACCGCACCGCGCCAGCCGAACAGCAGCGGAGCGGCGCGGACTTCGCGGATCAGCGAGGCGACGTCCTGGTCGGTGGCCGGGATCAACCGGTGGGCGACGTCGCCCAGCAGTTCGGCCGGGGCCCCTGCCAGTCCGAAGGAGAGGATCGCGCCGACCGCCGGGTCCACCGTGGCGCCGATCACGGTGTCCACACCGCGTGGGGCGAGCCGCTGCACCACCGGGCGGACCGTCTCGGCACCACCGAGCAGCGCGTCCAGTTCGCGGTAGGCGCGGCGCAGCCCCGGCTCGCCGGTCAGGTCGAGCCGGACGCTGCCGAGGTCGGGGCGGTGGCGCAGGTGCTCGGCGGTGGCCTTGAGCGCGACCGGGTAGCCGAGGGCGGCGGCGGCCAGGGCGGCGCTCTCCTCGTCGGGCGCGGGCAGTGTCGGCACGACGTCGATGCCGTAGTGGGCGAGCAGTGCGGCGGCCTGGTCGTCGGGGAGCGTGATCCGGGAGGGGCCGGCCTGGACGGGAGCGGAGGTGCGGCGCGCGGGGTCCCGGCCGGCGGCGCGGGACGGTTCGGCGGCGGCACCGGTCCGCAGCGCCTCGGCGATCAGCGCGCGCGCCCCGGCCTCGTCGATCCGGTCGAACTCGGGTACCCGGGCGGTCTGCTCGGCCTCCGCGGTGCGGCGGCGCCACTGGGCGTAGTGGACGGCCTGGGTGAGCGCGGTCACGGCCCGCTCCGGCCGCGGGTAGGCCGGGATGCCCACCAGCCGCAGCCGCCGCGGCAGTTCGGTCAGCGCCAGGTGGACCAGCAGCAACGGCTTGCCCAACTCGGCCGCCCGTGCGCCCGCTTCGGTGATCCCCTCGGCGAACTCCGGCTCGTCGGCACCCGGATCGGGGCTGATCGCGGTCTGCGCGGCGATCGGCGGGATGGCGATGGCGACCACCGCGTCCACGTCCGGGTCGGCCAGCGCGGTCTCCAGCGCGATCCGGAAGTTCTCCCCGGTGGCGGCGGTGGTGAGGTCCACCGGGGTGCGCGGGCGCAGCCCGGCGCTCAGGCAGGCGTCATAGGTGACCAGGCCGAGCGAGTCGGAATTGCCGACCACGGCCACCCGGTCGCCGGCCGGGAGGGGCTGGGCGGCGAGCAGTTCGCCGGTGTCCAGCAGTTCGGTGATGGTGCCCACCCGGAGCACCCCGGCCTGCCGGAAGAGCGCGTCCACCGTGGCGTCCCGCAGTCCTCCGGCGGCAGGCTGGACGGCGTGCCCGGGCGGCAGGCTGCCGGTGTGCCGGGCGCCCTTGATCACCACCACCGGCTTGCTCTGGGCCAGCCGGCGGGCGATCCGGGTGAACTTGCGCGGGTTGCCGAAGGACTCCAGGTAGAGCAGCACCACCTCGGTGGTCGGGTCCTCCTCCCAGTACTGGAGCCAGTCGTTGCCGGAGACGTCCGCCCGGTTGCCCACCGAGGCGAAGGAGGAGATGCCCATGCCCCGGCGGTGGGCGGCCTCCAGCAGCCCCACCCCGATCGCCCCGGACTGGCAGAACAGTCCGAACGGGCCGCGCGCGGGCAGCACGGGGGCCAGCGAGGCGTTGAGCGGATGGGCGGGGTCGGTGTTGAGCAGGCCGAAGGCGTTCGGGCCGATCACCCGCATCCCGGCGGCCCGGGCCTGGCGGACCAGCGCGCGCTGGCGGTCGCGGCCCTCCGGGCCCGTCTCGGCGTACCCGGCGGTCACCACCACCAGGCCCTGCACACCGTGCGCGCCGCACTCGGCGACCGCCCCGGGCACGGCATCCTGGGGCACCGCGATCACCGCCAGATCGACCGGGCCCTCGATCTCCGACAACGAGCGGTGGGTGGGCACCCCCTCCAGCTCGGTGCCGCGCGGGGCCCTGCGGTTCACCGCGTACACCGGCCCCTGGAAGCCGGCGAGGTTGCGAAGCAGCGCCCGGCCGACCGACTGCGGGTTCCGGGAGACCCCGAGGACGGCCACCGAGCGCGGGGTGAGCAGCCGCTGCACGGACCTGGCCTCGGCGCGGTGCTCGCGGGCCCGCATCACCGCCAACGAGGCGGCGGTCGGCTCCAGGTCGAACTCCAGGTGGACCACGCCGTCGGCGAAGCTGCGCCGCTGGACGTACCCGGCGTCGGTGAAGACCTTCACCATCTTGCGGTTCTCCGGCAGCACCTCGGCGGTGAACCGGCGGATGCCGCGCTCCTGGGCGACCGCCGCGATGTGCTCCAGCAGCGCGGAGGCCACGCCCCGGCCGTGGTGCGCGTCCTGCACCAGGAAGGCCACCTCGGCGTCGGTGCCCGCGGAGGAGGGCCGGCCCTCGGGGTCGATCCGGTCGTAGCGGACGGTGGCGATGAAGCGGTCCCTGACCACGGCGGCCAGGCCGACCCGGTTGACGTAGTCGTGGTGTGTGAACCGCCTGACGTCCTTGTCGGACAGGCGGGGGTAGGGCGCGAAGAAGCGGAAGTACTTCGACTGGTCGGAGACCTGCTCGTAGAACTCCACCAGCCGGTCGGCGTCGGCCGGGGTGATCGGCCGGATCCTGGCGGTGCCGCCGTCGCGCAGCAAGACGTCGGCCTCCCAGTGCTGGGGGTAGCCCTGCCGGTCCTCGGCGGGCCGGGCGGCTGCCTTCGGCTGCTCGGCGCCGGGCCGGGCCGCGTCGGCGGGGGGTTGCGCGCTGGGCGGCTGCGAGGGCCGGGGGTCGTCCACATTCGTCAGGTTATCCGGCGGCGGGCCGCTTGGCTCCGGCCGTACCGGCCCGGCCGGATGGGGCCGAACGGCCCGGGTCGGCACCGGGTGTGTGGTGTGGCGCAGCCGCCGCTGGGCAGTCGTTCACCGGGTCCGCCCGCCGCCGTCCGGGCCCGGACGGCGCGGGTCGGTCTCAGGTCGGTCTCAGGTCGGGGACACCCGGCACGGGAGTCTCCCGCGCATGCAACACTGGTCTAGACAACATGGTCACCCAGCACCACCTGAAAGGCACGTCTCATGGCTGAGCGCCGCGTCACCATCGGTTGGGCCGAGGGCCTGCACGCCCGTCCCGCCTCCGTCTTCGTCCGCGCGGCGACCGCCGTCGGTGTGCCGGTCACCATCGCCAAGGAAGGCGGGAACCCGGTGAACGCCGCTTCCATGCTGGCTCTGCTGGGCCTCGGTGCCCAGGGCGGCGAGGCGGTCGTGCTCGCCTCCGACGCCGAGGGTGCCGAGGGCGCCCTGGACCTTCTCGCCAAGCTGGTCCAGGAGGGCCTCGACGAGCTCCCCGCCGCCTGACCCGGGCGGCACCGGCACCCGGGTCCACCACGTTCCTGCGCGGCGGGGCCGACCCCGGAGGTCAGCCCCGCCACCCGGCCGTCCCGTGGGCAGAAACGTTCCGGCAGGTCAGAACACCGACCAGCCCGTCACGGTGGTCAGCGCGTCCAGCGCCGCCACGCCCAGCACCGAGTTCCCCGCCGCATCCAGCCCAGGGCTCCACACGCACACCGCGCCCCGCCCCGGCAGCACCGCCAGCACTCCGCCGCCGACCCCGCTCTTGCCAGGCAGTCCGACCCGGTACGCGAACTCACCTGCCGCGTCGTACGTCCCGCAGGTCAGCAGCACCGCGTTGATCCGCTTCGCCTCACTGCGCGTCAGCAGCCGCGAGCCGTTCGCCCGCAGACCGTGCCGGGCCAGGAAGCGTCCGGCCAGCGCCAGGTCCCGGCAGCTCGCCGCGATCGCGCAGTGCGCGTAGTAGTGGGCCAGCACGCTGTCCACCGGGTTGCGCAGATTGCCGTAACTCGCGATGAAGTGCGCCAGCGCCGCGTTCCGGTGGCCGCTGCGCGCCTCCGAGGCCGCCACCGTGTCATCCGTACCGATGGCCGCGTTCCCCGACTCCGCGCGCAGGAACTCCCGCACCGCACCCGCCGCGTCGCCGGTCAGCTCCAGCAGGCGGTCGGTCACCACCAGCGCACCCGCGTTGATGAACGGATTGCGCGGGATACCGGCCTCGGTCTCCAGCTGGACCAGCGAGTTGAACGGGTTGCCCGACGGCTCCCGCCCCACCCGGTGCCACAGGTCGTCGCCGCCCTCCGCCAGCGCCAGTGCCAGCGTGAACAGCTTGGAGACGCTCTGGATCGAGAACGGCTGCTCCCAGTCCCCCGCCCCGTACACCTCACCGTCCATGGTGGCCAGGGCCATCCCGAAGGACTCGGGGTTCGCCTCCGCCAACACCGGTATGTAATCCGCCGGCCGACCTCGCGCGGGCGCCCGGCGGGCCGTCTCCATCACGTCGTGCAACAACTGCTGGTAGTCCACCCAGCCATTCTGCCGGGCCGCCCGGAATGGTGACATTCCTCCCCATCGGTGGAGACACTCCCGTCTCGGGTTGGCCGGACGGGCCCGCCGCCGCGGCGCCTCGCCGACCCGGTGCGCACTGCCGTCGCCGGGCGGCCCCTGCTCGACTACCGGTTCGTCCGGCGCGGGCACCGCCTCCCGGCCCGCCGGGTGAGCTCCGGGCCGCGTCCAGCGCCCACGCGCTCGACCGCCGCCGCCCGCCGTTCATCGCGAAGGGCCCCGCAGGTCGCCCGCCGGCCCGTCAGCCGAGAGGCTCACACCCTCCCGCCACCCGCACCGGGCACCCGGCCGAGTTCTGGACACCTCACACCACGACAACCGACAATTTCCACATGGCACTTCCAGAGATCCGCACCCAGGTCCCCCGGCCGACCGAGGCCGAGCGGGACCATGCGGTCTCCGTCCTGCGTGATGGCGTCGGCAGCGGCCGGCTGTCCCACGACACCTTCCTGGGCCGGCTCGAACTCGTCCTGAACGCCCGCAGCCGGGCCGAACTCGACGCCGTCCTCAGCGACCTGCCCCAGGGCGGCCGGCTGCCCGGTCTGCTGCTGCGCGCCGTCGGCGGGCTCTCCGCCTTCCGTGCCCGCCTCCGCGGCGCCTGGCGGACCGAGCAGGCCCCCGGTCTCTGCCTCCCCGCCCCCGGCGACCAGCCCGTCCGGATAGGCCGCATCCCCGGCTCAGACCTCCGCCTCACCGACAGCTCGGTCTCCCGTCAGCACGCCGAACTCCGCCACCACGACGGTGGTTGGACCCTCCACGACCTGGGCTCCACCAACGGCACCCACGTCAACGGCCTGCGCATCATCGGCGCCGTCCGGGTCCACCCCGGCGATCTGGTCACCTTCGGCACCGTCAGCTTCCGCCTGGCGCCGGGGTGACCGGCACCGGGGGCCCGCACGAGTGGGGCCGGGGTGCGTCCCGGCACACCCCGGCCCCACGGTTCAGCCCTTGACGCAGACCACCTGCTTGAGGTGTGCGACCACCTCGACCAGGTCCTTCTGCTGAGCCATCACCCGCTCGATCGGCTTGTAGGCGCCGGGGATCTCGTCGACGACCCCGGCGTCCTTGCGGCACTCCACGCCCTTGGTCTGCTCCACGAGGTCCTGTGTGGTGAAGCGCTTCTTCGCGGCGGTGCGGCTCATCTTCCGGCCCGCGCCGTGCGACGCCGAGTTGAAGGCCGCCTCGTTGCCGAGACCGCGGACGATGTACGAACCGGTGCCCATCGAGCCCGGGATGATCCCCAGGTCACCGGAGCCCGCCCTGATCGCACCCTTGCGGGTCACCAGCAGGTCGGCGCCGTCGTAGCGCTCCTGGGCCACGTAGTTGTGGTGGCAGCTGATCACCTCGTCGAAGGCGACCTTCGCCTTCGGGAACTCGCGGCGGACAACGTCCTGGAAAAGCGCCATCATGATCGCCCGGTTGTTCTTGGCGTACTCCTGCGCCCAGAACAGGTCCTCGCGGTAGGCCCGCATCTGCGGGGTGTCCGCGATGAAGACCGCGAGGTCGCGGTCGACCAGGCCCTGGTTGTGCGGAAGCGAACGGGCGACACCCATGTGGTGCTCCGCCAGCTCCTTGCCGATGTTGCGCGATCCGGAGTGCAGCATCAGCCAGACGGTCCCGGTCTCGTCCAGGCAGAACTCGATGAAGTGGTTGCCCGAACCGAGCGTTCCCATCTGCTGCGCGGCCCGCTCCCGCTTCCACCGCACCTCGGGCGCGATGCCGTCGAAGCGCTGCCAGAAGTCGTCCCACCCGGCGGTCGCCAGGCCGTGCAGCTTGCGCGGGTCGACCGGGTCGGAGTGCATGCCCCGGCCCACCGGGATCATCTGCTCGATCCTGGAGCGCAGCCGCGACAGGTCGTCCGGCAGGTCCCCGGCGGTCAGCGAGGTCTTGACGGCGCTCATTCCGCAGCCGATGTCCACTCCGACCGCCGCCGGGCAGACCGCGCCCTTCATGGCGATGACGGAGCCGACGGTGGCGCCCTTCCCGAGGTGGACGTCGGGCATCACGGCGAGGCCGTGCAGCCAGGGCAGGGAGCTGATGTTGCGCAGCTGCTGCAGGGCCTGGCCCTCGACGGTGGCCGGGTCGGTCCACATCCGGATCGGGACACGGATGCCGGGTACCTCGGTGTACGACATGGTTGCACGACCTCCAAAGGTCGGTTGGTTCGAGCCTGGGTGTGGTGTGGTGCCACGCGAAGCTTCCGGCGTGGCTCGGGGAAGTCCGAAGAGAGCGTCGGTGCTCAGGCAGAGCGGCGGCGGAGATAGCGCGATCGTGGGGAGCGCCGGTACGTGGTGGGCTCGACCCGCATGGTGATCGCCTCCTCTCCTGCCGTGCCGGGTGTTCCGTGCTGCGGTGGATATCTATCCACGCCGGCCGGGGAGGGCGCAAGCGGATAAACGCGAGCGGGCCCGGCGGAGCTGATGCTCCGTCGGGCCCATCGGCGGGTGGCGGTCAGGAGGTGAGGACGGTGACCTCGCCGATGCCGAGTTCCCTGACCTGGTCGGCGATGGCGGCGGCGTCGCCGACCAGGACGGTGACCAGGCGGTCGGGCGGGAAGGCGGCGACGACGGCCTCGGTGGCGGCGGCGGTCGGGAGGGCGGCGAGCTGCCGGTAGACCTCGGCCTGGTGGTCGTCGGGCAGGCCCTGCTCGACCTGGTCGGCGAGGGTCACGGCGACGGAGCCCGCGGTCTCGTACTTGAGCGGGGCGACCCCGACCAGGTACTGGACGGCGTCGTCGCGCTCGCCGTCGGTGAGACCCTCGGCGGCCAGGGTGCGCAGGATGGTCCAGGTGTCCGCCAGCGCGGGGGCGGTGGACGCGGTGTCCACGGAGCCGCTGATGGCGAGCAGGGCGCGGCCGCTGCCGTCGGCGGCGGAGCGCAGCGGCTGGGCGAAGGCGCGGACGCCGTAGGTGTAGCCCTTCTCCTCGCGCAGGACCTTGTCGAGGCGGGAGGTCAGGGTGCCGCCCAGGCAGTAGGTGCCGAGGATCTGGGCGGCCCAGCGGGAGTCGTGGCGGTCGGGTCCGATGCGGCCGATGAGCAGCTGGGTCTGCACCGAGCCGGGCCGGTCGACGATCACGACGCGGCCGGTGTCGTCGGCGGTGACCGGGGCGTGCACGCTGCGCTCGGCGGGGCTGCCCGTCCAGGCGCCGAGGGTGCTTTCGAGCAGCGGCAGCAGGTCGGTGCCGGAGAGGTCGCCGACGACCACCACGGTGCTGGTGGCGGGCCGGATGTGGGCCTGGTAGAAGGCGTGGACGGCGGCCCGGGTGATGTTCTTGACGGTCTCGGCGGTGCCGCTGCGCGGGCGGGAGAGCCGGTCGGTCTCGTCGAAGAGCGTGGCGTAGAAGGCCTTTGCGGCCCGCCGGGCGGGGTTGGCCAGCTCGTGGACGATCTCGTCGAGGCGGTTGGCGACCAGGCGGTCGATCTCGTCCTCGGGGAGGGCGGGGGCGCGCAGCGCGTCGGCGAGCAGGGTGAGGCCGCGCTCCAGCCGGGAGGCGGGGACCTCCAGGGAGACCCGGATGCCGGCGTGGTCGGCGTGGGCGTCGAGGGTGGCGCCGGCGCGTTCGAGCTCACCGGCGAACTGCTCGGCGTCGAGCGTGTCGGTGCCCTCGCTGAAGGCGCGGGCGAGGATGCCCGCGATGCCGTCGAGGCCGGCCGGTTCGACGGCGAGCGGGGCGTCGAGGAGGACCTCGACGGCCACCAGCTGCTGGCCCGGGCGGTGGCAGTGCAGCACGGTGAGCCCGTTGCCGAGGGCGGCGCGCTCGGGTGCCGGGAAGGCCCACGGGGTCGGGGTGCCGGGGGTGGGCTGGGGGTGGAAGGTCATGGTCGGGGTGTGGTCGGTCATTCCGCCGCCTCCTCGTTCTGGTCGTTGTCGGCGGTGGTGGTCGGCTCGTAGACCAGGACGGCACGGTTGTCGGGCCGCAGCCGGGCCGCGGCGACGGCCCTGACCTCTTCGGCGGTGACGTCGAGGACCTTGGCGAGCGCGGCGTTCAGCAGCTTGGGGTCGCCGAACAGGACGGCGTAGCGGCAGAGTTCGTCGGCGCGGCCGGCGACGGTGGTGAGCCGGTCGAGCCATTCGCGCTCGATCTGGGCCTGGGCGCGCTCGAGTTCCTCGGCGGTGGGGCCCTCGGCGGCGAAGCGGGCGAGCTCCTCGTCGACGGCGGTCTCGATCTGCTGGATGGTGGCGTCGCCCGAGGTCTTGACGTCGAGCCAGCCGAGCGAGGGTGCGCCGGCGAGGCGGAGCATGCCGAACCCGGCAGCGACGGCGGTGCGGTCACGGCGCACCAGGCGGTTGTAGAGCCGGCTGGACTCGCCGGAGCCCAGGATGGTGAGGGCGAGATCGGCGGCGTCGGCCTCACGGTTGCCGTCGTGCGGGAGCCGGTAGGCGGCCATCAGCGCGCGGGAGGGCACGTCCTCCTCGACGACCTCGCGGATCTCGCGGCCGATGGTCTCGGGGAGGCTGCCGTCACGCGGGGGCTGCTTGCCGCTGTGGGCCGGGATGGTGCCGAAGTACTTCTCGACCCAGGCGATGGTCTGCTCGGGGTCGAGGTCGCCGACGATGGCGAGGACGGCGTTGTTGGGCGCGTAGTAGGTGCGGAAGAACTCGCGCGCGTCCTCGAGGGTGGCGGCGTCGAGGTCGGCCATCGACCCGATGGGGGTGTGGTGGTACGGGTGGCCGTCCGGGTAGGAGAGCGCGGTGAGCTTCTCGAAGGCGGTGCCGTACGGGACGTTGTCGTAGCGCTGGCGGCGCTCGTTCTTGACGACGTCGCGCTGGTTCTCCATGGAGGTCTCGTCGAGCGCGGCGAGCAGGGAGCCCATGCGGTCGGCCTCCAGCCAGAGGGCGAGCTCCAGCTGGTGGGCCGGCATGGTCTCGAAGTAGTTGGTGCGCTCGAAGCTGGTGGTGCCGTTGAGGGAGCCGCCGGCGCCCTGGACCAGTTCGAAGTGGCCGTTGTTGGAGACGTTGGCGGAGCCCTGGAACATCAGGTGCTCGAAGAGGTGGGCGAGGCCGGTGCGGCCCTTGACCTCGTGGCGGGAGCCCACGTCGTACCAGAGGCAGACGGCGGTGACGGGGGTGAGGTGGTCCTCGGAGAGCACGACGCGCAGGCCGTTGGCCAGGCGGTGTTCGGTGATGGCGAGGCCTTGGGATGCGGCGGGGGCCGGGTTGGCCATGCGTTTGGGGTCCTTCCCGTCTTCGACTGCTGGTCGGGGGGTACGTACCGTGTCCCCATTGTGGTCCAACGCGTGAGGGCCGGAGATGTGTCCGTGTTCTCGGGGCGTTCGCCAGGGGCGGAAGTGCGGCCGGGGGAAGGCAGCGGGTAGCCCTTGACAGTTGCTGTCAGCGGGAGGGTCCACAATGGGGGGCGCCGTGCCCCCGTACGGTTTGAGTCAGTCATCACAGGATCCACGCAGCCGACCGAGCAGCCGACAGCCAGACACAAGGGAGCCCCGCCGCGATGGCCCGCCGTAGTTCGCCCACCCCGCCGCCCGGAGATTTCGAGGAGCGGATCCTCGACGTCGATGTGGTTGACGAGATGCAGGGTTCCTTCCTGGAGTACGCCTACTCGGTCATCTACTCGCGTGCCCTGCCGGACGCCCGCGACGGCATGAAGCCGGTGCACCGCCGGATCCTGTACCAGGCCAACGAGATGGGCCTGCGTCCCGACCGGGCGCATGTGAAGTGCGCCCGTGTGGTCGGCGAGGTGATGGGCCGGCTGCACCCGCACGGTGACGCGTCGATCTACGACTCCGTGGTGCGCATGGCGCAGCCGTTCTCGATGCGGCTGCCGCTGATCGACGGCCACGGGAACTTCGGTTCGCTGGGCAACGACGACCCGCCGGCCGCGATGCGGTACACCGAGTCGCGGCTGACGGCGGCGTCGATGGCGATGGTGGAGTCGATCCACGAGGACACCGTCGACTTCGGGCCGAACTACGACGGCAGCGAGCAGGAGCCCCTGGTGCTGCCCGCGGCCTTCCCGAACCTGCTGGTGAACGGCGCCTCGGGGATCGCGGTGGGCATGGCGACCAACATGCCGCCGCACAACCTCTCCGAGGTGGTGGCCGCCGCCCGGCACCTGATCAAGCACCCGAACGCGGACCTGGAGACGCTGATGCGTTTCGTCCCGGGTCCGGACCTGCCGACGGGCGGGCGGATCGTGGGGCTCTCGGGCATCCGGGACGCGTACGCCTCGGGCCGCGGCACCTTCAAGATCCGCGCGACGGCCTCGATCGAGAACGTCACCGCGCGCCGCAAGGGGATCGTGGTCACCGAACTGCCGTACACGGTGGGCCCCGAGAAGGTGATCGCCAAGATCAAGGACCTGGTGGGCGCGAAGAAGCTCCAGGGCATCGCGGATGTCAAGGACCTGACGGACCGTGAGCACGGTCTCCGCCTGGTGATCGAGGTGAAGAACGGTTTCGTCCCGGAGGCGCTGCTGGAGCAGCTCTACAAGTTGACGCCGATGGAGGAGACCTTCGGCATCAACAACGTCGCCCTGGTCGACGGCCAGCCGCTGACGCTCGGTCTGAAGGAGCTGCTCGAGGTCTACGTCGACCACCGCTTCGAGGTGGTCCGCCGGCGCAGCGAGTTCCGGCGCGGCAAGCGGCAGGAGCGGCTGCACCTGGTCGAAGGCCTGCTGGTGGCGCTGGTCGACATCGACGAGGTCATCGCGATCATCCGCAACAGCGACAACGCGGCGCAGGCGAAGGAGCGACTGATCGAGCGCTTCTCGCTGTCGGAGACTCAGACTTCGTACATCCTGGACACTCCGCTGCGCCGACTGACCCGGTTCGACCGGGTGGAGCTGGAGGACGAGCAGCGCAAGCTGAACACCGAGATCGCCGAGCTGACCGAGATCCTGGAGTCGGACACCAAGCTGCGCGGTGTGGTGTCGGGCGAACTGGGTGCGGTGGCCAAGCAGTTCGGTACCGAGCGGCGCACGGTGCTGCTGGAGGCGGGGACGGTGCCGAGTGCGGCGCTGTCGGTGCCGCTGGAGGTGGCGGACGACCCGTGCCGGGTGCTGCTGTCCGCCACCGGCCTGCTGGCGCGGACGATGGACAGTGAGCCGCTGGACTTGGCGGAGCCCGTGGCGAAGCGCGCGAAGCACGACGTGATCGTCTCGGCGGTGCCGGCCACGGCGCGGGGCGACGTTGGTGTGGTGACGTCACTCGGCCGGGTGCTGCGGCTGCCGGTGATCGACCTGCCGGCGCTGCCGCCGGCGTCCTCGCTGTCGCTGTCCGGCGGCGCCGCGGTGGGCGAGTTCCTGCGGCTCGACGAGGGCGAGCGGGCGCTGGCGCTGACCACGCTGGACGAGTCCTCGCCGGGGCTCGCACTGGGCACGGTGCAGGGTGTGGTGAAGCGGGTGGTGCCCGAATGGCCCGCGAACAAGGACGAGTTCGAGGTGATCGCCCTCAGGGAGGGTGACGAGCTGGTCGGCGCGGTGGAGCTGCGCACCGGCGAGGAGGACTTGGTCTTCATCACCTCGGACGCGCAGCTGCTGCGCTACCCGGCGGGCCAGGTGCGTCCGCAGGGCCGCCCGGCGGGCGGTATGGCCGGCATCAAGCTCTCGGACGGGGCGCGGGTCATCTCGTTCACGGCGGTGGACCCGGCCGCGGACGCAGTGGTGGTCTCGGTCGCGGGCTCCCCGGGGACGCTGGCGGGCGAGGTGCAGTCCACCTGGAAGGTGACGCCGTTCGAGCAGTACCCGCGCAAGGGCCGGGCGACGGGCGGAGTGCGCTGCCAGCGCTTCCTGCGCGGCGAGAGTGCGCTGGCCTTCGCCTGGGCGGGTCCGGCTCCGGCGCTGGCCTCGGCGGCCGGCGGGGCTCCGGTGGACCTGCCGGAGCGCGACCCGCGCCGCGACGGTTCGGGTACGCCGGTGTCGAAGCCGATCGTCGCGGTGGCCGGCCCGGCCAGGTAGTCGGGGGCAGTGCCGGGGGCCGCGCGAGATCATCACCGATGTCTCGCGCGGCCCCCTTCACCGGACTTCCGCCTCCCCGCGTCTCATCCGAAGGCGGCCTGGATCCTGGCTTCGCTCTCGGTGGGCAGCCGGTCCGGCTCGTCGTCCGGGAGCCGGACGCTCCCGGCGAGTTCGGAGAGCGGGGCCGGCAGGTCCGGGAGCGAGGGCGTGGTCAGCGACATCACCAGCAGCGAGGAGACCTCGGGCAGCCGCAGGTGGACGTCGACCTGCGATCCGTCGGCGCGGAGTGGAACTCGTCGCAGGCATGGTCGAGGGTCTTGCTCCGTCACCCTCGTGGCCCACACCACCCGCGGGTAGGGTTGCCCGGGTGATCACCTGTACGACGCTGTCGCGCGAACTGACCGAGCCACTGGCCGCCACCGCCGCGACCGCCGCGACCTGGCTGCTGATCGAGCAGTCCGGGCCGTGGGGCGCCAAGGCACTCACCGAGAGCCATCTGGACGCCGAGGTCGGCCGGGCCCTGGACGCGGCCTGCGCGGGTACGGGTGTCCGGATCGCGCTGATCCGGCACCCCGGACGGCACGCGGACTGCCTGCCCGCCGTCCGGCACGAGGTGATCGTGGCGCACACCGCCCCCGGCCGCTCCTGGGTGCGCCGGGCCGCCGTGGAGGATCCGGCGGAGCTGCTGGAACTGGACTTCGCGGCCCTCGGCGCCGGCGAGCACCGCGGCTTCGGCGAGGCCCACGTGGGCGGCCCGATCGCGCTGGTGTGCACCAACGGCCGCCGGGACCGCTGCTGCGCGCTGCTGGGCCGTCCGCTGGCGGCCGAACTCGCGGCGGCCGGGCACAGCGAGGTCTGGGAGATCACCCACCTGGGCGGTCACCGCTTCTCCCCGACCATGCTGGTCCTGCCGTACGGCTACGCCTATGGGCGGCTGACCGGAACGGCGGCCAAGGAGGTGCTCGCGGCGACGGCCGCGGGGCACATGCTTCCCGAGTGGTCGCGGGGCCGCTCGTACTGGGACCGCCCCGGCCAGGCGGCGGAGCACGCGGTACGGCTGCTGATCGGTGAGACCTCGGCCGACGTTCTTAGCGTCGGCCGGGCGCAAGGCGCGATCGAGGTGCGGCACAGCGACGGCCGCCGCTGGCTGGCCGAGGTCGCCGAGCGGGCGAGCGAGCCGGCCCGCCCGGAGAGCTGCGGGAAGGCTCCGGGCACCCCGTCCCGGATGGACGTGGTCTCGCTGCGGGAGATACCGCCGCAGCGGTGACGGCCCGCCACCCGCCGTGGGCGCGGGACGGGCCGCCGGCCGGCCACCGGCTCAGCCGGCCCTGCCGACGAACTCGGTGGTGTAGGTCCTGCTCAGGTCGAGCTGCGACGTGATGATGGTGACCGCCGCCCGGGACGTCTCCACCGTGCACGCCGCGATGCAGCACGGCGCACTCCAGTACCTGGTCAAGCCGTTCACCTTCGCCGGCCTGCGGGAGGTCGCGTACGCGGAGCTGCGCCATGCGCTGGCCGGACCGGCCGCGCGGGAGACCTGCCAGGACGAGGTGGACCGGATGTTCGCCACCATGCGCAGCGCCGCGCCGCCAGCTGCGCCTCTCCCCAAGGGGCACTCGGCGCCCACCACCGACCTGGTGCTCGGCGTCCTCAGACGGGCCGGTCGTCCGCTCTCCGCCCAGGAGGTCGCCGACCGCTCCGGGCTGAGCCGCCCCACCGCCCAGCGCTACCTCAAGCAGCTGGAGCGCGACAGCCGGCTGCGGCTGAGTCTGCGTCACGGCGACACCGGGCGCCCCGAGCACCGCTACCCGCTGCCGTCCGCGGCTGACCCGCCGTCCCCTCCGCCGTCCGCCGGTGCACGCCGTCAGCCGTTCACGACTGATCATTTCGACACTCCTCGCCCGACGCGAACCTGACAGGAATTCCCGAAACTGGTAACTCTTCTCACTATGCCCGATCACAAAACGTGACGTTACCCATAGTGACTGGCACGTTACGTGGATGACATAGTCGGCAGAGCAAGCACATCCGGCTCTGATTCAAAGGAGAACAGTGCCATGATCTCGCGTATCGCAGGTCTGGTGGTCGGCACGGCGGCGATCCTGGCGGCCGCGGCAGGGCCCGCGCCCGCCGCCCCGGCAACCACGGAGACCGTGAACCCCGCATGCCTCGCAGCCCTGAACCGCCCCTGCGCCTGGCAGCAGGCGAGCGGCAGCAGCTCCGGAATCGTCGGCTCGGCCAGGGTCTACGCCGCCGACGACCAGCTGACCATGCTCCGGGTGGAGGTGAAGATCGAGCGCGCCTGGGGCAGTCCCTGGGAGACCGTCGCCTCCACCACCATGATCCGCAACGGGACGATACAGCTGTCCACGCCCTCGGTGGTCACCGAGTACCGCACGATGGTCTGTGCGACCGGTGGCCCGGCGGTGAGCGCCGAAGAGCAGATCACCACCTGTACCCGCTGACGCCTCGGGGGGTGGGGGGACAAAAAGCTCAGACCCCCCCACCCACGACGGCCAGACAGGCCACAAACCCCCAAACGGGGGCATTTACCCCGTCTCAACCGCGCCAGCACCAGTTAGTGGC
>NZ_JBVIMH010000022.1:29009-100528 GCF_055579945.1 Kitasatospora sp. NPDC032150
GGGGGGAGGGGGGGGGGGGGGCTGGGGTGTTGTTTTGGTCCAGTCTGGGTTTTTGGCTTTTTGTCCTTTTTGGCTTCGGGGGGGGGGGGGGGGGGGGGGGGGGGCCCCCCCCCCCCCCCCCCCCCCCCGCCCCCGGCGGCCGGACGGGCCAGAACCCCGCAAGCAGTGCACTTCATACGGTCTAAGCCGCGCCGGCCCCAGTCAGCGACCGGACCTCCAGCTCGGCGTACCGGTCGGCGTCCGCGACCTCGGAAGAGGTGACGGTACCGATCCAGCCCGCCAGGAATCCCATCGGAATCGAGACCAGACCGGGGTTCTCCAGCGGGAACCAGTGGAAGTCCACCCCGGGGAAGAGCGCCGCCGGTGTCCCGGACACCACCGGCGAGAACACCACCAGCAGGACGGCGGGGACCAGCCCCCCGTACACCGACCAGACCACACCGCGGGTGGTGAAGCGGCGCCAGAACAGGGTGTAGAGCAGCGTCGGCAGATTGGCCGAGGCGGCCGCCGCGAAGGCGAGTCCGACCAGGAACGCCACGTTCAACTGCTGGGCGAAGAGGCTGAGCACGATCGCCGTCGCCCCGATGGCCACCGCCGCCACCCGGGCCGCCATCACCTCCTGGCGCTCCGTCACCTCCCGGCCGCCGGGGCGCCGCCAGGCCCGCGCGTAGAGGTCGTGGGCGAAGGCCGCGGAGGAGGCCAGGGTCAGGCCGGCGACCACGGCCAGGATGGTGGCGAAGGCCACCGCCGAGATCAGCGCGAACAGCACCACGCCACCGGTACTGCCCATACCGCCGCCCAGATCCAGCGCGAGCAGCGGGACCGCGGTGTTCCCGGCGGGGTTGGCGGCCCGTACGGTCTTCGCGCCGATCACCGCGGTGGCACCTAGGCCGAGCACGATGGCCATCAGATAGAAGCCGCCGATCAGGCCGATCGCCCACATCGTGGAGCGACGGGCCGCCCGGGCCGTGGGCACCGTGTAGAAGCGGGACAGGATGTGCGGCAGACCGGCCGTGCCCAGCACCAGGGCGAGGCCGAGGCTGAAGAGGTCCAACCGGCTGACGGCGCCGGCGCCGTACTTGAGCCCCGGCTCCAGGTAGGCCCGGCCGACGCCGCTGTTCCGGGCGGCGGCCCGCATCAGCGCCGACGGGTCACCGTGGAAGCGGGCCAGCACCAGCACGGTGAGCAGCGCCGCGCCGGTCAACAGCAGCCCGGCCTTGACGATCTGGATCCAGGTGGTGGCCCGCATCCCGCCGACCGTGACATAAATGATCATCAGTGCGCCGACCCCGATGATGGTCAGCGTCTTGGCGAGGCCGCTGTCGGTACCGAGCAGCAGGGCGACCAGGCTGCCCGCGCCCACCATCTGCGCGATCAGGTAGAGCAGGGTGACGACCACGCCGGCCGTACCCGCGGCAGCCCGCACCGGGCGTTGGCGCATCCGCAGGGCCAGCACGTCGGCCAGGGTGTACCGGCCGGCGTTTCGAACCAGTTCGGCGACCAGCATCAGCACCGCCAGCCAGGCGACCAGGAAGCCGATGCTGTAGAGCACGCCGTCGTAGCCGTACAGCGCGATCAGGCCGGTGACGCCGAGGAAGGAGGCGGCTGAGAGGTAGTCCCCGGAGAGGGCGAAGCCGTTCTGCAGCGAGGTGAAGCCGCGCCCGCCGGTGTAGAAGTCCTCGGCGGCCTGGCCGCGACGCCCGGCCCAGAGCGTGATGCCGAGGGTGACCACGACGATGACCGCGAACAGGACGATGGCCAGGTCGTGGTGCGCGCCGCCGGTCAGCATCCCGCTCCCGGTGTGCGTGGGGGCGGAGGCCGGCTGCGGCGGTGTGGTGGTGAGCGGTGCCGGGTGCGGGGCGAGGTACGAGGCATCCGGCTGGACGGTGGCCGCGGGCGCCAGGCGGGGATTCGGGGCCGGGGTCATCGCAGCTGGTCCTGGGTGTCCCAGCGGAGGCCGAGCGCGACACGGTCCCGTTTGTCACGGGCGTGCCTGGCGTAGAGCCAGGCGAGCAGGAAGGTGGAGGCGAACTGCGACAGGCCCAGCAGCCACGCGACGTTCACCGGACCGGCCACCTGGCTGCGCATCAGCCCGGGGGCGACGGCCTGCGCGGCCAGGTAGAGCAGGTACCAGAGCAGGAAGGCCGCGGTCGCGGGGAACACGAAGCCGCGGTAGCCGCGCCGGATCTCCTGGAACGGCGCGCTGGCCTGCACCGCCCGGTAGACCTCGGCGGCGTCGGTCGCCGGAGCCGGCCCGGCCGGCCCGGACGCCGGTGAGGCCTCCACCGCCGACTCGACGGCCGGCCTCACCGCCGACTCGACGGCCGGCCTCACCGCCGACCGTCTTGGTGCGAGGCGTCCCGCTGGCGACCCGAGGACCGCCTTGCGCCTGATGGGTCGCGCCGCCCACCAGTCGTACCTCTCCTGCTGTGCCAATGCTGCTCCTGGACCTGGACGCCACGAGGGGGGTGGGGCGTCGGTGTGCTGGTGCAGGTGGCGGAACGGTTCCGCACGCCCGCTGACCGGACCATGATGGAGCCCTTGCGCACACCCTTATGGCCGATTGCAGATACGTTCACCTGATCAGGTGAGCGAAACGTCAGCTCACGAACTGCGCCTAATCCCATGGGTGAACGCGTACGCCACCGCCTGCGCGCGGTCCCGGACGGCGGTCTTGGCGAAGAGGTTGTTGATGTGCGTCTTCACCGTCGCCTGGCTGACGAAGAGCTCCCGCGCGATCTCCGCGTTGGACAGCCCGTCGGCGATCAGCGCCAGCACCTCGGCCTCCCGGACGGTGAGCCCGTCGGGCAACTCGGGCCGGGCCGGTGGCTTCGGCGCCCCCGGAGCCGGCCCGTCCTGCCCCGGCGCCGGTGGCGCGGGAGGCTGCGACAGCCGCTCCAGCAGCCGCAGCTGCACCTGGGGTGAGAGCCCCGCCGCGCCGGAGCAGACGTCCGCGATGGCCCGGGCGATCTCCTCCGCGCCGGCGTCCTTGGTCAGGTACCCGCGGGCACCGGCCTGCAGGGCGGGGAAGAGCGAGCCGTCGTCGGCGTAGGTGGTGAGCACCACGACCTCGGTGTTCGGGTACTCGGCCCGGATCCGGCGGGTGGCCTCGACCCCGTCGCAGCGCGGCATCCGCAGGTCCATCAGGACCACGTCCGGCTCCTGCTCGGCCACCAGCCGGACGGCCTCCTCGCCGTCGGCCGCCGCACCGACCACCTCGATGCCCGGTAGGAGCCCCAGCAGCATCACGATCCCCTCGCGCACCACAGTCTGGTCATCGGCGACCACCACCCTGGTCGGCCGCTCACTCATGCCCCACCTCACTCACGCCGGCACCCGCAGCAGCACGCGCCAGCCTCCGTCCTCCGGGCCCGCCAGCAACTCGCCGCCGAGCAGCTCCGCGCGTTCACGCATCCCCAGCAGACCGTACCCACTTCCGCTGGCGGCGAGCTCTCCCGAGCCCGCACCGCGCGGCGGACGGGTGTTGCGCACCTCCAGCTCCACACCGCCCTCCAAGTAGCCGAGCCGGACCGTGACCCGGCTGCCGGGCGCGTGCTTGCGGACGTTGGTGAGCGCCTCCTGGGCGGTGCGCCGCACCGCCAGCCCGGCCTCGGCGGCCAGTGGCCTGGCCGTGCCGCGCACGATCAGCTCCGCGCCCTCCTGCCCGGTCAGCTCCACCAGGTACTCCCCCACCGGCGTGAACTCGCCGCGCAGCGCGGAGAGCGCCTGCCGGGTCTCGGCCAGGCCGTCCTGCGCCATCCGCCGGGCCGCCACCACCCGCTCCCTGACCTGCTCCCGCTCCGCCCCGGTGTCCAGCATCAACCGGGCCGCCTCCAGGTGGACCAGCTGTGCGGAGAGACTGTGCGCCAGTACGTCGTGGATCTCCCGGGCGATCCTGGCCCGTTCGGCCAGCGCCGCGTTCTCCGCCTCGGCCTTGTGCGCGGCCCGTTCCTGGACCAGCAGCCGGTGCGCGGTGGCCCGGGACTCGGCGTCCAGCCTCAGCAGGCATCCGAGCAGCGCCAGGCCGCCGACGGTGGAGACGGTGGACAGCCAGCTCGCCCAGCTCACCGCGGTGTACGTACCGAAGGAGACTGCCGCCGCCAGCACGGCCGGTCCGCGCGGCAGCCGGACCAGTACGGTCACCCCGAGGCCGAGCCAGATGACGTCCGAGAGCGGCACGGCGTGCTGCCACTCGGCCAGGGCGCCGACCACGAGCAGCCCGGCGGTGGCCGCCATGGTGGGCCAGAACCGCTGGTCGCGGCTGCACCGGTGCAGGGCGGTGGTGAGGACCGTCGCCGCCACGATCTCCGCCACCACCGCGGCGCCCGTCCAGAACCCGAAGCCGCCGCGTGAGAAGGTGCCCCAGATCATCACCGTGAACACCACGGCCCTGGTGGCCAACGAGATGATCCGCCGGGGCACGCTCTCCTCGCGGCGCAGCCCCTCCCGGGGCGGCCAGCGGGTCCACTCCTCCAGCGGCACGGACGGTCCTCTCGTTGCTGGGACGGCCGGCTCAGACACCGGCACCGCAGGGCTGTTCCAGGCTACGGGCCCGCCAGTTGAGCACCAGGCCGCGGACCAGCAGCAGCGCCCCGGCGCTGAGCAGCAGGGCGTTGCTGCTCTGGTGCACATGGAGTGCCGAGCCGAGGCCGTAGAGGCCGGCCCGGACGGCGATCATGACACCCCAGGCGGCGACGGTGGCCATGGTGCCCTTGGCCCACACACTGCCGTCGCTCTCCCGCCAGAGCCGGACGGTCCAGCCCCATGCCGAGCCCACCGCGAGCACCGCGACGATCGAGGCGGCCAGCAGTCCGACGGACTCGGCCCGGTGGGTGGAGTCGATCAGCGCGGCATCGCGCAGCCCGAGCCCCGCCAGGACCACCGGGAGGATCCAGAACCGGCGCTCGGTGTCGATCCTGCGGGCACGCAGCTGACGGCCGATCATCAGTGCCACGACCGCGATGGGGATGAGGATGTTGGTGAGGGCGGGCATCGCTTTCTCCGACCGGTCGGTGGTGTTTCCCTGACACCACCGACGCTACGGAGCGCGGGCCTTCGGGACCTCGGAGCCAGGGTTGATCCACAAGCGCGAGGGGCCCTCCACCCGTGGGTGGAGGGCCCCTTCCTGCCGGCGGCCGTCAGGCGTCGATGCGCGAGCGGTCCAGGGTGGCGGCCGAGTCCACGATGAACTCCCGGCGCGGCGCGACGTCGTTGCCCATCAGCAGGTCGAAGATCTTCTCGGCCTGCTCCAGGTCGCCGAGGTTGATCCGGCGCAGGGTGCGGTGGCGCGGGTCCATGGTGGTCTCGGCCAGCTGGTCGGCGTCCATCTCACCGAGGCCCTTGTACCGCTGCACCGGCTCCTTCCAGCGCTGCCCCTTGCGCTGGAACTCCAGCAGGGTGCTGCGCAGTTCGGCGTCGGAGTAGGTGTAGTGGTACTTCTCCTGGCCGCGCTTGGGGTTGGTGAGCTCGATCCGGTGCAGCGGCGGAACGGCGGCGAAGACCCGGCCCTGCTCGACCATCGGGCGCATGTAGCGGTGGAAGAGCGTCAGCAGCAGGGTGCGGATGTGCGAACCGTCGACATCGGCGTCAGCCATGAAGATGACCTTGCCGTAGCGGGCCTGGTCGATGTCGAAGGTACGGCCCGAACCCGCCCCTATCACCTGGATGATCGAGGCGCACTCGGCGTTCTTGAGCATGTCGCTCACGGACGCCTTCTGCACGTTCAGGATCTTGCCGCGGATCGGCAGCAGCGCCTGGAACTCCGAGTTGCGGGCCAGCTTGGCGGTGCCGAGCGCCGAATCACCCTCCACGATGAACAGTTCGCTGCGGTCGACGTCGTCGCTGCGGCAGTCGGCCAGCTTGGCGGGCAGCGAGGAGGTCTCCAGCGCGGTCTTCCGGCGCTGCGCCTCCTTGTGCTGGCGCGCGGCGACCCGGGTGCGGGCGGCGGCAACCACCTTGTCCAGCACGGCCCGTGCCTGGACCTTCTGCTCCTTCTTGGTGGAGCTCAGGAACGCCTTGAGCTCCTTGGCCACCACCGCGGCCACGATCCGGTTGGCCGCCGAGGTGCCGAGCACCTCCTTGGTCTGGCCCTCGAACTGCGGCTCGGCGAGCCGGACGGTGACCACCGCGGTGAGGCCCTCGGTGACGTCGTCCTTGGTGACGTCGTCCTCGGCCACGCGCAGCAACTTGGTTGCCCGCAGCACCTCGTTGACGGTCTTGGCCAGCGAGCGCTCGAAACCCGTGACGTGGGTGCCGCCCTTGGGGGTGGCGATGATGTTGACGAAGGAGCGCAGGGTGTAGTCGTAACCGGCACCCCAGCGCAGCGCGATGTCCACCCCGAGGTGGCGGGTGACCTCGGTCGGCGTCATGTGCCCGCGCTCGTCCAGGACCGGGACGGTCTCCTTGAAGCTGCCCTCGCCGTGCATCCGCAGCACGTCGCAGACCGCCCGGTCGGGAGCCAGGAACTCGGTGAACTCGCCGATGCCGCCGTCGAAACGGAAGGTGGTCTCCTCGACCTTGTCGCTCTCCGTCAGCCGCTCGTCACGGACCACGATCGTCAGGCCCGGGACCAGGAAGGCGGTCTGGCGGGCCCGGTTGTGCAGGCCCTCCAGGGAGAGCCTGGCGTCCTTGAGGAAGATCTGCCGGTCGGCCCAGTAGCGGACCCGGGTACCGGTGCGGCCCCTGGGCGCCTTGCCCTTCTTGGTGAGCCCGCCGGTCGCCTCGAACGGCGCGTCCGGGCTGAGCTCGGTGAAGATGCCGGGGGTGCCGCGCCGGAAGCTGATCGCGTGGGTGTGCCCGCCGCGGTCCACCTCGACGTCCAGGCGCGCGGAGAGCGCGTTGACCACGGAGGCGCCGACACCGTGCAGGCCACCGGAGGCGGCGTAGGAGCCGCCGCCGAACTTACCGCCGGCGTGCAGCTTGGTCATCACGACCTCGACACCCGACAGCCCGGTCTTCGGCTCGACGTCGACCGGGATGCCACGGCCGTTGTCGCGCACCTCGACCGAGCCGTCCTCGTGGAGCAGTACCTCGATCCGGTCGCAGAAACCACCGAGCGCCTCGTCCACCGAGTTGTCGATGATCTCCCACAAGCAGTGCATCAGACCGCGACTGTCGGTCGACCCGATGTACATGCCCGGACGCTTGCGGACGGCCTCCAGGCCCTCCAGGACGAGCAGGTGCCGAGCGGTGTAATTGGAACCGTCGTCCCCGGCCAACAAGCCGGACGCCACGGTTTTTTCAGCGCTCACGCGGTGCTCCTCATTGAAGTTCTGACCCGTCCGACTTCCGTCCGACGCTCGACTGACTTCCGGCCCGGTCCACGGGCCGACTCGCACAGTGTTCCCAATGCCTGAGACACAGACGGCTCGGCCCGCGCAGCTTGTACGCGCTGCGCGAACAAGACCCGCACCGGAGCCCGGCACCCGGGAGCGCCATCTCCACCTGCCACCAAGGGTCCTGGCGCACCGAGACGCCAACGACAGGCGGCGGAACTGCTGTGATGCAGGCTACCGGTGCCGGGGACGGGGCTTATGCTCCAACCCAGCTGAGGATTATGCTACGCGGACCCCGAGCCCGCTTCGTCAGGGCGTTCGAGGGCCGGGGCGGGTCCTGGGAATCGGTACGCATGAACCACCGACGCCCTGGGCACGTCCTCAGCAACAACACAGCAGAATCCTCAGAGAAGAAAAGCCACGAGCGGGAACGATTTCGACCTGGTTGGATGTTCACCCTGGTACGACAGCTCGTCGAGCTAGAGAAGAGGCGACGTGACTACTGTTCTGACACCTGCGAGCCCGCTCACCGCGGCTGACCGCTGCGACCGCTGCGGCGCCCAGGCATACCTGCGCGTCGTACTCGCAAGCGGCGGGGAGCTGCTCTTCTGCGCCCACCACGGCCGGAAGTTCGAGCCCGAGCTCAAGAAGATCGCCGTCGAGATACAGGACGAGACGGGTCGTCTCTCGACGACCTCCGCCTCGGCCTCCGACGACGAGCGCTGACCTCGACGCTCGCCCGGCGAGCTGAGTCGAGCCAGGCCGACACCAGCCGGACGGCAGGCCCCGTAAGGGGTTTGCCGTCCGGCTGCGGCATTTCCCGCCCCCGCCCCCGTAACCGAACTGACGCGCTGTCGGAGCGTACCCGCCCCAACACCCAAGGTCAGTACGGAAGTACGGAGAGAAGTCGTCAGATCACCGAGTGCAGCCAGTCGGACACCGCCGCCAGTCGGGTGTAGACGCCGGGGTGGTTGGGGTCGGCGCAACCCGTGCCCCAGGAGACCAGCCCGGCAAGCCGTCCACCCACCAGCAGCGGACCGCCACTGTCACCCTGGCAGGCGTCCTTGCCGCCGCGCTCCTCCCCCGCGCAGACCATTCCCCTGGCGTCGAACGCCCCTTCCGGGCCCCCCGGATACGCGCGTGCGCAGACCTCGTCCGGGACGATCGGCACATCGACACCGTGCAGGGTGTTGGAGTAGCTACCGTCTCCCCTGGTGTCACCCCAGCCGTAGACCTGCGCCCGAGTGCCCGGCGCGTACGGCTCCGTCTCGCCGGGCGCCACGTAGTCGAGCGCGGCGGACACCGGCTGGGCCTCGGCGAGCGTGAGCACCGCCACATCCTGCATGTTGGTCGCGTACGAGTAGCCGGGGTGGACTAGCACCTCGCGGACCTCGACCTCCCTACCGGTACGCCGAGTGAGGTCGTCCCTGCCGACGACCACCCGCAACCCCGGCCGGTCCACCCGCTGGCCGGTGTGCTCGTCGTAGAAGCAGTGCGCGGCAGTCACCACCTTGGTCGGCGCCACCAGGGTGCCGCCGCAGAACTGCCCGGACCGGGAGTTGCCGTACTCCCGGCGGCTGGCCACCGCCACCATCCAGGGATGGGTGGCGGTGGTGACAATCCCGCCGCCCACCACGCGTCGCTGTGCCTCGGCGGGCGCGGCGGCGGTCATTGCGATCAGCGAGGCCGGCAGGGCGGCGAGCAGTGCCAGCGTCACCACCCGGCGGCGGCGCCTGCGAGGCGGCAGTGTGGCCGGATGGACGTCCAGGGTGGGCAGCACCGGTTTCTCCAGACAGGTTCGGCAGCGGACAACCGGCACAGCGTATGTGATCGACTACGCAAAGTTCCGACGCCCGTCGCCGCACCACCCGCACGAGCGATCCGGCGCACGGCCGGATGACGCGCGCCCCTACGCCGTCGGTGTCCGGACAGGCCGAAGGGCCCGGAGCGCAAGGCTCCGGGCCCTTCGGGGACGGTCCGGGATCAGTCCAGGTAGTCGCGGAGCACCTGCGAACGCGACGGGTGCCGCAGCTTCGACATGGTCTTCGACTCGATCTGGCGGATGCGCTCACGGGTGACCCCGTAGACCTTGCCGATCTCGTCCAGCGTCTTCGGCTGGCCGTCGGTGAGGCCGAAGCGCATCGAGACCACGCCGGCCTCGCGCTCGCTCAGGGTGTCGAGCACCGAGTGCAGCTGCTCCTGGAGCAGGGTGAAGCTGACCGCGTCGGCCGGGACGACCGCCTCGGAGTCCTCGATCAGGTCACCGAACTCACTGTCGCCGTCCTCACCCAGCGGGGTGTGCAGCGAGATGGGCTCGCGGCCGTACTTCTGGACCTCGATGACCTTCTCCGGGGTCATGTCGAGCTCCTTGGCCAGCTCCTCCGGGGTGGGCTCGCGGCCCAGGTCCTGGAGCATCTGGCGCTGGACACGGGCCAGCTTGTTGATGACCTCGACCATGTGCACCGGGATGCGGATGGTGCGGGCCTGGTCGGCCATCGCGCGGGTGATCGCCTGGCGGATCCACCAAGTGGCGTAGGTGGAGAACTTGTAGCCCTTGGTGTAGTCGAACTTCTCGACCGCACGGATCAGACCCAGGTTGCCCTCCTGGATCAGGTCCAGGAAGAGCATGCCGCGGCCGGTGTAGCGCTTGGCCAGCGAGACCACCAGGCGGAGGTTGGCCTCCAGCAGGTGGTTCTTGGCGCGACGGCCGTCCTCGGCGATGATCTCCAGCTCGCGCTTGAGCTTCGGGGCGAGCTTGTCGGCCGCGCTGAGCTTGTCCTCGGCGAACAGACCGGCCTCGATGCGCTTGGCGAGCTCGACCTCCTGCTCGGCGTTGAGCAGCGGGACCTTACCGATCTGCTTCAGGTAGTCCTTGACCGGGTCGGCGGTGGCACCAGCGACGGCGACCTGCTGGGCCGGCGCGTCGTCCTCGTCGTCGTCGGAGAGGACGAAGCCCTCCGACTCCTCCTCCGGAGCGTCGCCCTCGGCCTTGTCACCGGGCAGCGCGACATCGTCGAGCAGCTCCTCGTCACCGAGCAGCTCCTCGTCGCCCTTGGCCGCCTTGGCGGCGGTCTTCTTGGCGGCGGTCTTCTTGGCGGGCGCGGCGGCCTTCTTCGCGGCGGCCTTCTTCGCGGGGGCAGCGACCTTCTTGGCCACGGCCTTCAGCTCGGCGGTCTCGACGCTCTCCACCACCGTGACCTCGGTGGTGGAGACCACCGCGGCAACGGCCGGGGCGGCCGGGGTCGCCGCGGGAGCGATCCGTACCGGGGGCCGGGTGGGGGCGGTCGGGGTCCGAGTGGTGACGGCCTTGGTCGCGGTGCGCTTGGTGGTGCTCTTGGCGGCAACGCTCTTGCGCTTGGACCCGGCAGGTTCAGCAGCGCTGACCATCAGGTCCACCCCTTCCTCAATCAGCACCTGGTTGAGGCTGCGCATGACGTTCTTCCACTTGGTGACCGGGATCTGGTCTGCCTCGAACGCCTGGCGCACGTCGTCACCGGCGATCTGCCCCTGGGCCTTGCCCCGCTCGATGAGCGCGAGCAGAGCCGCGGACTCGGCGATCTCGGGGGGAAGCGAACGGGATGTGCTGGCCGACACGAACAACCTCTCGGACGATGAGTGGACTCGAACCCCGTACCTGGCCACCCGAGGAGCGGGAAGTGACACGCGACGACGCGCGGTGTCGATTCCGACTGGCTCGGGGCCCCGGGACTGGGTCTGTAGGACGGCAGCAGCGCCGCAGACCAACACAGCATTCTGACACTGGGCTGGTATTCCGGAGCTGCTTCCGCTCCGTACACATCGCTGCCGCCCCTCAAGTGTTACGCATGGCCGTCGTGGCGCCGGTCACACCGGTACGTCGGCACGGAGACGGCCCTCCCGGCCGGCCCGGACAGCCGCGCGACCGCGGCGGTCCGGGGACTTCGGCGGTCGCGGAGCTCGGTCGGTTCGGCCGAAGGGCCGTGATGCCATTGTCTCCGGGCGGTGCCCGCTCTCGCGTCCGGGAGCCACCCGGTCCTCTCCAGACGGACGCCCGGTCTCCTCCGGGCGGGCCGCCGGGCTTCTCCGGGATGCGCCCGGTCCGGAGCCCGGTTCAAGCCGGGCCGGATCAGTGCTCGCGCGGACCCGGCACCGAGGGCTCGATCTCCGGATGGACGGTGAGCAGCGCCCGGACCGCCGCCTCGGCAGCGGTGCCGTCGCCGGTGCCGAGCGCGTCGACCAGCCGGGCGTGGAGGCTGACCGAGGCATCGGAGGGCCGCTCGCAGGTGGTCGCCGAGCCGCCGGAGACCTGCAGGGCACAGGCCACGATCCCGGAGAGGTGCTCCAGCATCCGGTTGCCCGCCAGCTGCAGGACCAGTGCGTGCAGCTCGGTGTCGGCCCGGCCGAAGCTGACCAGGTCACCCTGGGCCGCGGTGTGGCCCATCACCTCGGTGAGCTCCACCAGCCGCTGCTGGACGTCCTCCCGGCCGTGTCCGGCGGCGAGGCGGGCGGCGAGCGGCTCGATCGCCCAGCGGAGCTCGAACAGCTCGCGGCGCTGCTCGTCCCGCTGCGGGCCGAAGGCCCGCCACTCGATGATGTCGGGGTCGAGCAGGTTCCAGTCGCCGACCGGGCGGACCCGGGTGCCGACGTTCGGCCGGGCGCTGACCAGGCCCTTGGCCTCCAGCACCCGCAGCGACTCGCGGACGACGGTGCGGGATACCTCGAACCGCTGGCCGATCTCTTCGGGAACCAGCGGGCGGTCTGCGCCGAGGTCGCCCGAGACGATCATCTGGCCGAGCTGCTGGACCAACTGGCCGTGCAGACCGCGGCCGCGGCTGCTGGTGGTCTTCCGGCCGACCCGGCCGAGATCGGCCTCCGCACCTTCCCAGCGTGGCGGGGGTGGAGTGGGCCGATCGGCGTACGAGAAGCGGTCAAGCTCGCCGGCACCGACTGGGTCTGCCGAACGAGCTGCGGTCATGGTGGGGTGCGCAAGGGTACTCACACGTCCTTTGTCGGCGATCGGCGGTGTCGGCTTGAGAATTCTCGTGAAAAGCACACGAAAGGGTGATCGCCCCTGACCGGATAATTGACTTCTTATCAGGCGGAAACCGCTCTTTTCGATCTCTCCCCTTCGACTGCCGTGACGGGTGGTCACCCCAGGGCGGCCGCCTGACCCGCTGCCCGCCCCCTGCCCGACCAGGTCACCGTAGGCCGTGCCGCGCCATGCCGGCCCGGGCCATGCCGGTCCGGATCATTGCGGGCATCACGGATGGTCTCCGGGGCGCACCCGCGCCAGCACACTAGGCCGCACCGCGAGATAATTCAGGACATTACGGATGAATCATGCGCGGCATGGCCGCACAGCTCACTCGATCAGGCGACAGATCCGCAAGGTGATCAGATCACCCGCGTCCAGCTTTGGCCGCCGGCCGACCCGTCAGGACTCGGGACGAAGCATCGGCGGGTTGAGGACGGTCGCTCCGCCCGCCTTGAAGAGCTGTGCCGGGCGGCCGCCCTGGCGGGTCGTCGTGCTGCCGGAGGGCACCAGGAATCCCGGAGTGCCGGTGACCTTGCGATGAAAGTTGCGCGGGTCCAGGGCCACGCCCCAGACCGCCTCATAGACCTGGCGCAGCTCGCCGACGGTGAACTCCGGCGGGCAGAACGCGGTGGCGAGCGAGGAATACTCGATCTTGGACCGGGCCCGCTCCACACCGTCGGCGAGGATCTCGCCGTGGTCGAAAGCCAGGGGGACCCCCTCGGTCTGGCCCGGCCCGAGCAACTCGGCGACCGGCGCCCAGCGGGCACTGCGAGCATCCCCGCCGGGGCGCGGGGTGGGCAGGTCGGGCGCCAGCGCCAGGTGCGCCACGCTGACCACTCGCATCCGGGGGTCGCGCTGAGGGTGACCGTAGGTCGCCAGCTGCTCCAGGTGGGCACCGGCCGCGCCGTGCCCCGGAGTGGAGTGCGCGCGTAGGCCGGTCTCCTCTGCCAGCTCCCGGGAGGCCGCCTCAGCCAGGCCCTCGTCCGGACGGACGAAGCCCCCGGGCAGCGCCCAGTACCCCTGGAACGGAGGCTCACCACGACGTACCAGCAGTGCACACAGCGCGTGCTCCCGCACCGTCAGCACCACCAAGTCGACCGTGACAGCGAACGGGGGGAAGGCCGACCGGTCATAACGCGACATGGCGACGATCATAGTCGTCTTTCTGACGATAAACACAGGGTTGCGTGGGGACAGACGGGGCAGATCTGTCGGACTGCGCCCTCGCGCTGCTCCTGCCCGTCGACAGGCTGTCCGTGTCGATCACTGCACCGGTTCCTCCGGTGCGGACTGACTCGCGCCGCTCCAGCATCGAGTCACCCGCTTCCTCCGTGATCTCCGTTTCCGCCGTCGCCGTCCTGCCTCGTCTCTGCCCTCCTTTTCTCCCGGTCTCCCCTCCGCACCGGCCTGTCCGCCCGGCACCGTGTCGGGGCCATGGACGCGCGGCTCAGCGAGTACCCAGCTGAAGTGCCGGCGGCGCCTCCTCCACCACGGCGACACCGATCCGGCTGATCCTGACCGAAAACGGCTCCCCCGCCACGCGCAGTCCGGTGAGCTCCAGCTCGCCCAGCGGAGCCGTGCTGGCGGGGCGCACCACCACCCGGCCTGCTGGGACATCGGGACGTACTCCGGCGAGCGTCAGCACCAGGTGGACCGATGCGGCTGCTGAGACCGCCGCCGGGCGGCAGGCGGCGGGATGCGGCACCGGTGGGCAGCCCGTCGTCCGCTGTTCGCCGGCGTACATCTCGGGCAGCCGGCCCTCGAACTGCATGGACGCGCTCAACAGGCCCTCCAGCAGTACCCCGGCCTCCCGTTCGAACCCGGCCTCGGCCAGACCCGCGACGGCGAGCGCGGTCTCGTGCACCCGGACCACGCCGCTGCGGTGCCCGAGCGGGTTGAAACGCGGGGACTTCGCGCTCAGGGTGCGGAGGCCCCAACCGCAGTCGAACTCGGGGGCGACCAGACGCTGTGCGAGCGCCCGGGTCTGTTCTCGGTCGAGCAGGCTTTCGTGATACGCGCCATCGGCCGACAGCCCTCGGTCGAGGAGGTGCACGAAAGAGGCCGTGACCGCGGACACCGGATGCCCCGGGCCCACGAGTGCCGCTGCTGGACGACCGCCTGACAGGTCATCGATCCAGAACTGTTCTCGGAAGCGTTCGCGCAGGCTGATCGCCCACGCCCGCCACTCCGCACCGCCGGGACGGCCGAAGGCGTCGAGCAGCTCAGCCCCCTGCAGCGCGCACCGGTAAGCCTGTGCCTGCACCTCACAGCGCGGCGGCAGTGGACGGACGGCCCGCTCCTCGGGAGAACGTCCGAGGTCCGTCACGAAACCGCCCGGTCCGTCGGACACGAAGGCCCCCGATTCGTCGCTGACATTGGCGCGCAAGGCGGCGAGAGCACGTTCGGCAGCCGGGAGGAGCTCGGCGACCTCCTGCTCAGGGAGCCCCCAGCGCCAGGCCTCGGCCAACAGGGTCACGAAGAGCAGTGTGGCCTCGGTGGCCGTGCAGGACGGCGGCAGTTCTGGGCCACCGTGTCTCAGTCCACCCGGGAGGAGACCCTCCGGCCCGGCCCACGGCCCTGGCCCGCTACCCGCCGCACCTACCGCCCCGGCCACGGTCGACGCGGCCGGCACCGCCGCCGTGGACGTCGAGCCCGCGGTGGTGCCGGAGGCTGCTCCACCAGCCGGGTTGTTGGATCTGTGGTGCTGACGCCGTGCCAGGGCACGCAGTGTCCCGGCTGCCAGGCGTGTGCCGAGGGGCAGCATCAGCCTGGCTGCCCAGACCGCGTCGGCCGCGGTCAGACCGAACCGCCACGGCGCCCCGGACGCTGTGTAGAGGTCTGTCGGCCGGTCGGCATCGGCCAGCAGCAGACCGCCGAGCGCGTCCAGGGAACGTGGGACGAGTAGTTCCACCCGGGGGTCGTCGCACCGCACCCCTGGCTCCGACCAAGGCAGTGGCACGCCCTGGGCACGACCGGTCGGCGGGCGGGAGGCCGCCGAGGACTCGGCCTCGACCCGCAGTTCGACCGACCAGCGGGCGCCGGGTTGCAGTTCCAAGTCCCAACGCAGCACCCCGGCCCCGGCAAGGACGGCGTGCGGGGACGGACGTGCTGCAACGGTGGTGCTGTGGCCCGGCCTGACCCACCGCAGCCCGGCTGACTGGACTTGGCCCGGGAGGTCGGCCAGCCGCCGCCCGGCGGCGATGTCGGCCAGCGGCCCCAGGTCCGTCCCAAGGGCGATCTCCAGCGGAAGGCGGGCCGGACGGCCTCCCGTGTTCCGTACGGTGATGGCCTCCAGACCGTCGGCGTGGCGGAGCCGCTCGACGGTCAGCGCAGGGTCCGGGTCGGGATCCCCGGGGATGCGGACCGCGCCGACGAAGCGCGCCTCGGCCGCCGATGTAAGGGCACCCTGGAGGGGCAGCGGCTCGAATCCGCCAAGCCGGAGTTCCATTCGGGCCAGTACTCGGATCCCCGAGCGGTAAAAGCCGTGGAGGCTCTGACCGCGGAGCTGGCCATCGGTCCCGGAGACGGCCATCGCCGGGGCGTTGACGCACAGAACTCCGGCGTGGGCAGCCGTGTGCAGGGGCGCCTGCTGGGGACGCGCCTGGTGCGCCGGGCGCGCCTGGCCCCTGACCGGCCGATCGGGATGCACGGCCGGACGTGCCGGGGCCTCAGCCGGGGCGGCCCCGGGAGCGGCGGTGAGGGCGGTGGCGATAGCCATGCCTGGTCCGGTCGGCGGCGGGCCGGATCGCGATTCCTCGAACGACGCAACAGCCGGCAGCGGTTCGGGTGGCATCGGCGGTGCGGCTGACGTCGACACCGCTGCCGCGGAAACCGGCGCCGCTTCTGAGCGGGGAACGGCCCGAGCTGACGATGCGGATGGTGGTGCGGTCGGCGGCGCTGTCTGTGGCACTGCCTCTGGTGGCCTGGTGGCGGTCACCTGGCTCTCCTCCCTCGGCCGACCGACGGCTGGCCGTACCGGTCGGCCGCGAGCGTGCTCGATCGCGATCTGATGTCTACCGCCGTCGCGGGCGGACACCCGCCGACGACTGGGCTCTTCGCCCTGTACTCGGTGCCTCCCCCGACGGCACCCACTCACGTCGCCTGTCCGGCCTTGCGCGGCGGGCGGGCTCCGGCGGGCCGGTCAGGCCCAGGAACCGGCCTGCCCGCTCCTCACCCGTCCCGGCCTGGGCCGGGCTCCGCGAACACCGACACGACCCACCCCAGGACGGGTACGAGACAGCCTGTCCCGTGCACCTCCGCCTCCCGAGCACTCGGCACCAGTCCGATCGGTGGCAACACCCCGCAGGGCGACACCCCGCAGGATGAACGCGGCTCACCTCCCCCAGGTCACGCCGGAGCGATGACAACCGCTCTACCAACACCCTGTTGCTGGACCGCCGGTGTCGCTCCGAGCCGACTCCAATCGAGGGAAGGTTCGATCAATCGTCTCGAGCGGCCAGTCCGTTCGACTCCGAGCCGGGTTGTCGCACTGATTCGCCCCCTGGGTTCCGACGGCCGTTCCCGGTGGTCATGCGTCCGGAGGACGGAGCTGTTCCCCGAGACCGGCTGCCTCGGTACCGGCCGCCATACCCAGTCCCGGTACGGCGGCACGGTACGGTGCGTGGGCGGCGGGCCCCTCACCGGAATCCTCGTTGGTATCCGCCGTGCCGCACCCGTGACCAGCTCATACCGAGGAATTGCATGTCCACCACAAGCCGACTGCCCGGGATCGTCACGACCGACCACGTCTTCCAGCTGCCGTTGGACCACCAGTTGCCCGGCGGTGAGCAGATCGAGGTGTACGCCCGTGAAGTGGTGGCCGCCGGACGGGAATCGGACGAGTTGCCGTGGCTGCTGTTCCTCCAGGGTGGCCCCGGTGGCAAGGCCGCACGCCCGCTGGGCCGGGACAGCTGGCTGGCCCGGGCCCTGGACGACTACCGGGTGCTCCTGCTCGACCAGCGCGGTACCGGACGCTCCACTCCGGCGAACCGGCAGACGCTGGCTCGGCGCGGAACCCCCGAGCAGCAGGCGGACTTCCTCGCCCACTTCCGAGCCGACTCGATCGTCCGGGACGCCGAGGTGATCCGCCGTCGGCTGCTCGGCGAGGACGGCCGTTGGACCGTGCTCGGCCAGAGCTTCGGCGGCTTCTGCACGCTCACCTACCTGTCGCTGGCCCCGGAGGGCCTTCGCGAGGCGTTCGTGACCGGCGGGCTGGCGGGGCTGCACTGCTCGGCGAAGGACGTCTACCGCGCCGCCTACCCGCGTGTGGTGAGGAAGAACGAGGCGCACTACGCGCGCTACCCGCAGGATGTGGAACGCGTTCGGCGGATCGCCGCGCACCTGGTCCAGGCACCGGCCCGGCTTCCGGACGGCGGCCTGCTGACCGTCGAGGCGTTCCAGGGGCTCGGCATGCTGCTCGGATTCGGGACCGGCTCGCACACCCTGCACTACCTGCTCGAAGAGGCCTGGGTCGAGGGCGTGGACGGCCCGGAGTTGTCGGACACCTTCCTCGCCGGTGTCCAGGCGCAGCTGTCCTTCGCTCATGGGCCGCTGTACGCCGTGCTGCACGAGTCGATCTACGGCCAGCGTTCGGTGGACCCGGCCGGGACGGAGTGGGCGGCGGAAGGCGTACGCAAGGAGTTCCCGGAGTTCGACGCCGAGCAGGCGCTGGCGGAGGGCCGGCCGGTGCTGTTCACCGGCGAGATGATCTTCCCGGCGCTGTTCGAGACCGATCCGGCGCTCCAACCGCTGCGTGAGACGGCGCAGTTCCTCGCCGAGCGTGGCAACTGGCCCGATCTGTATGACCCAGCGCGGCTGGCCGGCAACCAGGTGCCGGTCTTCGCGGCGGTCTTCCACGACGACATGTACGTGGACACCGCCGACTCCCTGGAGACGGCGCAGGCTGTCCGGGGGCTGCGCACCTGGGTGACCAACGAATGGGAGCACGACGGCCTGCGGGTGAGCGGCGGAGCGGTGCTGGACCGGCTGATCAGGATGGCGCGCGGCGAGCTGTAGCCGAGCCGCGAGCCAGCGGCTGAGGCGGGTGATCCGCCCGGTCGACGGCACGCGGCCCCATCGGCGCCGGGGCGGTTGCCACTTCGCGGTGGCCACCCCTCCGGCCCGGGCCGGCGAGGTCGCCCGGGGCGAGCACTCGCTCATGCCGGCTTCCTGTTCCACTTGGGAGTGCGACGTCGGCGAGCACCGCCGTGCTGCTGGACGGCAGCGCGCTGAGATGCCGCCGCCCCCGGCCTCACCGGTCGAAGCCTGCCCGACAGCCGCCGGCCCGCCTGACGGACCTGACTCCGTAGGCCGCCTCGGCCGGGGCGGCTCGGGTCTCCGCGATCGGCAGCCCGGTCCGATCGGCCGTAGCCGGCCTCGGGAGCCCGGACCTCGCCTGGCCCCCGACCTTCGTCGGCGCCGGAAGATGCCACCCCGCTCGCAGCGGCCGACGGCGCACAGTCCAGGTCCGGGACAACCGGAGTGCCCTCCCTGACGTTCGCACTGCCTCCGGCCTCCTCGTCGGGCACCACTGTCGTGGCCTGTTCGTCGGGCAGCCGACGACCCGCCCGTGCTGTGCCCGGTGGGGCGGCGGCCGGTGCTTCTTCGGACGGCGATCCACCGGCGGGTGTCCCGTCGATCGGTGTTTCAGGCGCCGGTGTTTCAGGCGCCGGGGTTTGAGGCGCCGGGGTTTGAGGCGCCGGGGTTTGAGGCGCCGGTGTTTCAGGCTTCGCCGTGTTGGTGACCGAGCCGGTTCCAGCGGCCCGCCCGGTCCCGGCGGCCGGAGCAGGCGGCTGATCGGCGGGCGAGGGAGCCCTGGAGGAGGGCAGCTCCGGGTCGCGGCGGACTGCCCGCTCCCGGCGCACGCTCTCCAGCAGTTGGTCCGGCAGCAACCCGCCGTTGAGCGACTCGTAGATCAGTTGTGCCAGCGTGTACTCGGGGTTGAGATCGAGTGCCTTCGCCAGCACGACCCGTGCCGTCGCGGAGTCGTCCGCGAGCCAGGACGTCCAGGCGAGCAGCGTCAGGGGCGCCGCCGCGAGGTGTTCAAAGGGCGGGACGCAGCGTTGCGCGAGGAAGCGCCAGAGCCGCTGAGCGGAGCCGAGTTCCTCCGCCTCCGCGTACTCGGCTGCGCGGTCCCTGCCCATCTTGTCCTGCAGGCCGACCAGCAGCCTCGCCGCGCGCTCGGGGGCGATCTGGCGCGCACCTGCCTGGAACTCGGCCATGCTCTCGTCGAGCAGCTCGACCGTGCGGGCCACCGCGGCCTGGCGACCACCCGGCCTGGTCATCTCGCGGAGCAGCTGGGGGCCCTCCCGCTCGATCGCCGCCCGCTGCGGCTCGTCGTCGGGCGATCCGATCGGCGCCAGCCCCGCGACGATCGATTTCCGGCTGCCCCTGGGGGCCAGCCCGGCGAAGGTGGCCGCCGCAGCGGCCGGGCTCACCGTCCCGGGCGTACGGACCGGTACGCCGCTGGGGTCGCAGCAGCCCGTCCCGGCGCAGAGGAAGGACCACCAGCGGCCGGCCGAGACGCACAGTGACTCCTTCACCACGACGTCCAGGTCACCGAACGCCTGGGCCAGGTACTGCGCCAGCGGTTTGAGCTCCGCGACCACACCGCGGCCGTCACCGCTCGCGGGGTCTCGACAGAGGTAGAGCAGCACCTGCTCGGGGCGGCGATCGCGCTGCTCGGACAGCTCTACCAGCAGTCGTGCCGTCTCCGTCCCCGTCGACCGCCACCGGGCGGGGTCGTCGGGGATGTCCAGCCTGATCACCCCGCCCTGCTGGAGGTGGGGGCCGCTCAGGCCCACGGCGACGATGCTGTCGTCGGGGAAGAAACCCAGCAGGTAGGGCAGCATTTCGGCCATGTCGGCCGGCCCTCGCATCCGGACGGGCAGCTGGGTGGGGAGGCGTCGCGGAACGGGCCCGAAGGGCGCGGCGGAAGTGAAGTCCTCGTTCATGCCGGGAAGCGTGCCGCAGCTCGGCACCCTGTGGCCGGGGCCGGCTCCAACCTGTGGACAAACCGGGGGTTACAGCACTAACTCACTCATTCGAGTGAATTAAAATTGGCAACATTTCCGGATAAATGGCACCAACTTGGCAGACTGTCCTCTGATATTCAGAACCCTGCCCATTCCCGGCATTCGCTGCTTGTCCGTCCCACCCGGTATCCATGGAGCCATGCACGCACCCATCGAAGCCCAAGACACCGCCCCCGACCGCCCCGCCGTCCGGGCCCAGGCGGAGGCCGTGCTGCGCGAGCTGGCCGGTCCCGGCGCCGCACTGCGCGAGGACCAGTGGCTCGCTATCGAGGCCCTGGTCATCGACCATCGCCGCGCCCTGGTGGTCCAGCGCACCGGTTGGGGCAAGTCGGCCGTCTACTTCATCGCCACCGCCCTGCTGCGCGCCCGCGGTGCGGGCCCGACCGTGATCGTCTCTCCACTGCTCGCCCTGATGCGCAATCAGGTCGACTCGGCCGGCCGGGCCGGGATCCATGCCCGGACCATCAACTCGGCCAACCCCGAGGAGTGGGACGAGATCCAGGCCGAGATCGCCGCCGGTGCGGTGGACGTCCTGCTGGTCAGCCCGGAGCGGCTGAACAACCCCGACTTCCGCGACCAGGTTCTCCCCAAGCTCGCCGCCGCCACCGGTCTGCTGGTGGTGGACGAGGCGCACTGCATCTCCGACTGGGGCCACGACTTCCGGCCCGACTACCGCCGGTTGCGGACCATGCTCGCCGAGCTGTCCCCCGGCGTGCCGGTGCTGGCCACCACGGCCACCGCCAACGCGCGCGTCACCGCGGATGTCGCCGAGCAGTTGGGGACGGGTGCGCCCGAGGTGAGCACGACCCGCTCCGCTACGGGGCCGGATGACGCGACCGCCCCCAGCACCGCGGGTACGCCGGGTGCCGACACTCGCGCGCTGGTGCTGCGCGGTCCGCTCGACCGGGAAAGCCTCAGTCTCGGCGTCCTGTCGCTGCCCGACCCCGCACACCGGCTCGGCTGGCTGGCCGACCATCTCGCCGAGCTACCCGGTTCCGGCATCATCTACACCCTCACCGTGGCCGCCGCGGACGAGGTCACGGACTTTCTGCGGGCCCGCGGCTACCAGGTCGCCTCGTACTCCGGACGCACCGAGGACGCCGAACGGCGCGCCGCAGAGGCGGATCTGCTGGCCAACCGGGTGAAGGCCCTGGTCGCGACCTCCGCGCTGGGCATGGGCTTCGACAAGCCGGATCTCGGCTTCGTGGTGCATCTCGGTTCACCGAGTTCGCCGATCGCCTACTACCAGCAGGTCGGCCGGGCCGGCCGCGGCGTGGCGCGGGCCGAGGTGCTGCTGCTCCCCGGCCGTGAGGACGAGGCGATCTGGCGGTACTTCGCCTCACTCGGCTTCCCGGCCGAAGAGCAGGTCCGCCGGACGATCGACGCCCTCGCCGAGGCCGGGCGGCCGCTCTCCACTGCCGCTCTGGAGCCGCGGGTCGACCTCCGCCGGGCACGGCTCGAGACCATGCTCAAGGTGCTCGACGTCGACGGCGCGGTCCGCCGGGTGCGTGGCGGTTGGACCGCCACCGGCGCGGCCTGGTCCTATGACGCGGCGCGCTACGCCAAGGTCGCCGAGTCCCGCGAGGCAGAGCAGCGGGCGATGCGCGAGTACGCGGCGACGACCGGGTGCCGGATGGAGTTCCTCCGGCGGCAGCTGGACGACGAGGCCGCATCGCCGTGCGGTCGTTGCGACAACTGCACGGGTGCACGGCACTCCTCGGAGGTCTCCGCCGAGGCGTTGGCGGCGGCCGGGGCCGCGCTCGGACGTCCCGGTGTCACCTTCGAGCCGCGTCGGCTCTGGCCCACCGGGATGGACGCGCTCGGCGTGGGGCTCAAGGGGAGGATCCCGGCGACCGAGCAGGCCGAGACCGGCCGGGCCCTGGGCCGGCTCTCGGACATCGGTTGGGGCACCCGGCTGCGCACGCTGCTCTCGGAGCAGACCCCCGACGGTCCTGTCCCGGCCGAGGTACGGGACGCGCTGGTCAGCGTGCTCACCGACTGGGCACGCGGCCCCGGTGGCTGGGCCGGCCCGGAGGCAGCCGACGGCAGCCGGCTCACACGGCCGGTCGGGGTCGTCACCATGGCGTCGTCCACCCGGCCGATGCTGGTGGAGAGCCTCGCCGCAGAGCTCGCCGCGATCGGACGGCTACCGCTGCTGGGCCGGTTGGAGTACGTCTCCGGCCGACCGCCGCACGGTCCGCGCAGCAACAGCGCCCAGCGGCTGAACACTCTCGCGGGCACGCTGGTAGTACCGGCCGGTCTCTCCTCGGCACTGGCGGCCACGCCCGGTCCCGTGCTGCTGATCGACGACCTGGTCGACTCCGGCTGGACGGTCACGGTGGCGGCACGACTGCTACGACAGGCGGGGGCGAGCGCAGTGTTGCCACTCGTGCTGGCGGTCCAGGCCTGACAAGTCGCCCACTCGTCCTGACGGTGCAGGCCTGCCGGCCGCGCATCGGCTCCGGCCGCCGTTTGCGCCGTCAGGCGAATGGTTCAGGTCCGGCTGCGGAATATGTATGGCAGATCGTCCGAATGCGGGCGGCATAGCTCTAGTCGTCGTTGCCGGTCGGACCGGTCTGACCTGAGAATTGGTCCGTACCCCGCTCACGGTCCAGTGGACCCGGCCTCCGGCGTACGCGGGTACTCGTACGCCCGGCGGGCGGGTCAGGAGGATCGCGATCAGCCGCATCGACCGACCTCGGTCTTCCTCCGCCCGGAAACGGTCCGTCGACCTGGAAACCTGGACCGACTCCGGGATCCCGTTGCTGCGCGCCCCACGCGAGCTCGTCACCGAACTGCACCGGTTGCACCTGCCGCAGCCGGGCACCAGCGTGGTGGCCGTGCTGGACGCCCGGCACCGTGTGACGGCCTCCGCATCGTTCGCCGCACGGCCGCATGTCGAGGACGGCTGGCACCACCGGAACGCGATTCTTGCCCACCTGCGGCAGATCACCCCGCACGACCTGCGGCTGGCGCGGCCCACCCGGACCGCAGTCCTGCTGCACTGCCGCGAGGGTTCCGGCGACTGGACGGAGCAGGACGGCCCTTGGATGTGGGCGCTGCGCGACGCGGCCACTCTGCACGGTCTGCGGTGCGGCTCGTACGTCGCCCTGACGCCGACCGGCTGGCGGTCGCTCGGCGACGGCCGTCACGGCCGCACACCTCACTCGGGTTCCTGGGCCGAGGGGCCCCTGCACACCGTCAGCGAACTCACGCCGCGTTCCGCCCAGGAGTCCGCCCCGGATTGGGCCTGGCGGCCGGTCGGTGTCACCTCGTTCAAGACCATCCGCCGCACGGCCGCGCGCTGACCGGCGTGTCGAGGGTCTTGCTCGAGCGGCCGTCGTGACGTGCCGGACCGCGGTCCGGACGGACTCGGCGGAACCGAGGGCACCGGCAGGACGGCTTCGGAGTACCGGGCCACCGTGAGGCGGTCGGTGTGAGCCTGCGTCAGCGAGGAGATGCCGACTCACAGATCCGAGAGGAGACCGACGTGGGAGGCCCCGCCCGGCGGATCGGCCGAGCGGACCGGCTCCGGTCCGGGTCCGGCCCGCCGCGAGCCTGACCGGTCCGTACCGGGCGGGACTGCCCGGCAGAACCGATCACTTGGCCCGAGCCGTTACGAGTTGGGCCTTTCGAGCTGAACCCGGGCGGCGGCGGACCGGTGTCAGAGCAGGCCGGCTCAGGCCGGGACCGGCCGGTTCGCATCCGGGAAGACCGCTGCCGTCAACTCGGGCTCGCCGCAGACCACCAGCAGCGCCCCGGCGTGGCCGAGCGCCTTCCGGGCCAGCTGATCGACCCGTGCGGACCGGGCCGCGTTCACGACCAGTACCACCACGTCACGCCGGAGCGGATTGGTCGCGGCGGCCTCCGCATAGAAGACATCTCCGCTTTCGGCGAGTTGGGCCCAGTACCGGTCCGCGCCGAAGGAGAGTTCGTGCTGCTGCCACGGGTGCGGCTCACCCACCGTCAGCACCAGGATGTCGCCGGGGCGGCGTCCGGACTCCAGCAGCAGGTCCACAGCCTCGTCCGCCCGCTCGATGACGTCCTCCACGGCGGCCGGAACCAGGCGCACCTCGGGCTGCCCGGCCGGGGCCGGGCGGCCGGCCGCGGGCACGGGGCGGCGAACACCGGGCCCCGGCTTGGGAATCGGCGTGCGAGCCGGAGGCGGCGTCGGTCGGGGCCCGCCGCTCGGCGGGGCCGGGCGCGGTGCCGCGGGCCGCGGCCCGGGCACGACGGCGCCGGACGCGGGAGCGACTCCGGCAGTAGGGCTCGCACTGCCGACGGCTGGCTTACGGGGGGCGTGTGCGTCCGACTCGCGGGGGAAGGGAACGCCGGGGCCCGGAATGCTCTCGTGGATCTCCGGCTCCTCGGGGAAGACAGGCATACCCGGATGTCTATCAAATGCCGGTCGGATGCGCACGGGCGCCCCACCTGTCGGGCACCCGCCAGGCGACCGGCCACCCGCGCGGGCAGGGGATGATTCGTCAGAAGTCGTCAGAATCCCAGCGAAAGCTGCTCGTCCTGCGGCTCCGCCGCCCTCCCCCGTTTCAGGTGGCTCCACTTGGGCAGCGCATCGAGGTAGGCCCAGGACAGCCGGTGGTGTTCGGTGGGCCCGTACTCCTCCAGCGCCAGCCGGTGCACCGGGGACGGGTAGCCCGCGTTCTCCGCGAAACCGTACGCCGGGTACGCCTCGCCGAGTTCTGCCATCAGACCGTCCCGGTGCACCTTGGCGAGGACGGAGGCGGCCGAGACGCAGATGCAGGACTGGTCACCCTTGATCACGGTGCGCACCCGCCAGGGGCCGCCGAGGTAGTCGTGCTTACCGTCGAGGATGACCGCGTCGGGCCGCACCGGGAGTGCCTCCAGCGCGCGCACGGCGGCGAGGCGCAGGGCCGCGGTCATGCCGAGCTCGTCGCACTCCTGCGGCGAGGCGTGGCCGAGCGCATAGGCGGTGACCCAGTCGGCGAGGACCGGGGCGAGTCCCGTGCGGCGGCGTTCGGTGAGCAGTTTGGAGTCGGTCAGACCCTCCGGAGGCTTGCGCAGACCGGTCACCGCCGCCCCGACCGTGACCGGCCCGGCCCAGGCTCCGCGCCCGACCTCGTCAAGGCCGGCCACCAACCGGGCACCGGCCCGACGGAGGGAGCGTTCGACCGAGTGGGTCGGCGGATCGTAGGGCATCGGAAGTCCTTCAGCTGTGTCCTGGGCGCCTCCAGCCTACGTGCTGGTACTCACCCCGTGACCCAGCCGGTGTGAACCCGGCGACGCCCCAAAGGAGATCCTGGCGCACGGCACATCCCGAGCCTTCGTGGTCGGTGCCTCACCGCGGTGGCCTGGTGGTGGCCGTGGTCGTCGTCAAGGCCAGGCGTGGCGACCTGCCCACCGAAGGCGCAGTGGCCGCGGTGCACTGACCGGCGCCAGGGGGTGGCGGGACGGGTCGTGACGACCACCCCACCACCTCCGCAGAGCCTGCCCGTGTGCGACGGCGCCGGGCGCGGACCCGGCCGACTCGGCCCGCCCCCGAGCCGCTCAGCCCTTGACCGATCCGGCCAACAGCCCCCGGACGAAGTAGCGCTGCAAGCTGAAGAAGACGATCAGCGGAACGATCAGCGAGAGGAACGCCCCGGCCGTCAACAGCTCCCAGCGGCCCCCGAAGGACCCGGAGAGCTGAGCCAGCCGAACGGTCATCGGCGCGGCCTCGGGGGTGCCGCCGGCGAAGGTGAGCGCGACCAGCAGGTCGTTCCAGACCCAGAGGAACTCGAAGATCGCGAACGAGGCCAAGGCCGGTGTGCAGAGCGGCAGCACGATCGACTTGAAGATCTTGAAGTGCGATGCCCCGTCCACCACCGCCGCCTCCATCAGATCTCTGGGCAGTCGCGAGATGAAGTTGTGCAGCAGAAAGGTGGCCAGCGGCAGCGCGAACATGGTGTGCGCCAGCCAGACCGGTACGTACGTTCCCCCCATGTCCAGAGCCGGAAGGATGGTCACGCTGCCCAGATGGGCACCACCGGAGAAGAGTTGGAGCAACGGGATCAGCGCCATCTGCAGTGGCACCACCTGCAGCGCGAAGATCACGAAGAAGACGGCGTCGCTGCCTTTGAAGCGCACCCAGGCCAGCGCGTACGCGGCCATCGCGGACAGCACCAGCGGGAAGACGGTCGCCGGAACGCTGATGGCCAGCGAGTTGACCAGATAGGGCATCATGCCACCGCTGACGCCGAACCCGCCCTCGAACAGCACGGTGTGGTAGTTGGAGAGGATCAGGTCGGGGTGGACGAAGACCTCCCACCAACCACTGCTCGACACTGCCTCCTTGGGGCGGAGTGAGGTGGCCAGCAGACCGAAGGTGGGTAGCGTCCAGAGCACCGTCACGGCGACCACGAAGACCGAGGCGAGCGGGCTGCTGAAGGATTTGCGCACAGCCTTCACCCCGGGGCGCACGGGTTGTGTCGCCTTCCTCCCCGAAGTCGACTGCGCCTTCGCCACAGGCTGTGCCCCGGGAGTGGGTCGCACATCCGGGATGGGCCGCGTCTCCGGAGCGGGCCGGGTCTTTGGAGCAGGATCGGAGGCGGGCACGGCCGCGTCGCTCATCGGGTCTCACGCTCCTTGCGCAGCTGAACGATGTTGTAGGCCACCAGCGGAAGGACAGCGAGGAAGAGGATCACCGCAAGGGTGCTGCCTCGGCCGCGGTTGTACTGCTCGAACGATTGCGAGTACATCTCGTTGGCCAGCACCTGGGTACCGAAGTTGCCGCCGGTCATGGTCCGGATGATGTCGAAGGCCTTCAGTGTGGTGATCATGACGGTGGTGAGCACCACCACCACCGTGGTCCGGATCATCGGCACCGTGACGAACCAGAACAGTTGCAGCCCGCGCGCTCCGTCCAGCCTGGCCGCCTCGGTGACCTCGTCCGGAATCGCCTTGATCGCGGCCGACAGCACCACCACGGCGAACCCGGTCTGCACCCAGACCATCACCGCCATCAACAGGAAGTTGTTCAACGGATGGGAGAGGATCCAGTTCGGCGGACGCGACCAGCCCAGACTGATGGCCAGTTGGCTGAGCAGACCGATCTGCGGTTGGGAGGGGTCACGGGCCTCGTAGACGAACTTCCAGATGATGCCGGCGCCGACCAGTGAGACCGCCATCGGCATGAAGATCAGCGACTTGTAGACCGCCTGCCGTTTCATCCGCTCGACCAGCAACGCCAGCACCAGCCCCAGCGCGGTGGCCGCCAGCGGCGCGATCACCAGCCAGAGCGCCGTATTGAGCAGCACCTGGTGGATGGAATCGGTGGTCAGCGCCCAGCCGTAGTTCCTCCCGCCCACAGAACGGGTGGAGTCGTCATTGCGGAAGCTGAGGTAGATCGTGCGGACCAGCGGGGCGACCAAACCGACGATCAGCAGAATGACGGCCGGACCCAGGAAGACCAGGACGGCCAGTGGACGCCCCAACCGGCCCGTCGCACGTCCAGCAGCGAAGAAGATCGCCAGCAGGACGCCCAGGAAGGCGGCGATGGCGCCGATGCTGTTCCCGAGTTTGACGGTGGCGTCGGTCCACGCGGAGTCGGCCAGCAGGGCCGCGCGCATAGAGAACTCCCTTCCTCGAAGCCCAGACCCACGGAAGCGAAAAGCGCAGGAGCGGAGAACACAGAAGCGGAGAGCAGAGAACCTGAGCAGGAAGCCGGAGCAGCAATCCGGGTGGCGCAGAACCAGGAGGCGCCCAACCGGCCGGCGCGGAACGGGGAATCGCAGGAACGGAAGCCGCACGAGCGGGAGACGGGGCAGCAGGAAGCGCAGCCGCCGCACGACGTGCGGATGCGGAGCACGCGGGCCGAGCGTACGGGCGTGAGGGCGCACGACACACCGAAGCCGGCCGATGGAACAACGGCAGGGTCCGAAACGGGCGGCGCAGGCGGGTGGTCCCGCGCCGCCCGTGGCGACTGTCTACTGCGGCCAGGCCGCGTCGATGTCAGCCGCCACCTTCGGGATGGCCTGTCCCTCGGCGAACCACTTGGTCAGCGACTTCCACTCCTGTGCGGCGCCGACAGCTGGCGGCATCATGTCGGAGGCATCGAAGCGGAACGTCGCGGTCGGGTCGGTCAGTGCCTCAGCGGAGAGCTTGTCGATCGGGTCGGTGTAGAGGCTCTTGTCCACACCCTGGTTGGCCGAGACCCAGCCCGTGGAGACCTTCACCCGGCTGCTCGCCCAGTCCGAGCTGGAGAGGTAGTTCTGCACCGCCTGCACCTCGGGCCGGTTGGAGAACGCGGTGACGAACTCGCCACCACCCTCGACCGGGCTGGGCACCGCCGGGTTCACCGCGGGAAGACGGAAGGCGAAGACGTCGCCGTCCGGGCCGATCTTCGTGCCCTTGGGCCACTGCGCCTGGTAGAACGAAGCCTGCTGCAGCATCCAGCACTTGTTGGTGAGGATCGGCGCCCCGGCATCCTGGAACGTGGTGGTGGCGATCGACTTCACGTCACCGAACCCGCCGTTCACCCAGGCCGGGTTCTGCATCCAGCCGGCCACCGTCCGCATGGCTGTGATGATCTTCGGGTCGCCGAACTTCACCCGGTGGCTGACCCACTGGTCGTAGACGTCGCCGCCGTACGAACCGAGCACCACCTCCTCCAGCCAGTCGGTGGCCGGCCAGCCGGTCGCGGTGCCGGAGCCGATGCCACCGCACCACGGCTTCCCGCCACCGGCCTTGGCAGTCCTGTCGCTGAGTGCCATCAGCTCGGCCCAGGTCTGCGGTACCTGGTAACCCGCAGCCTCGAACGCCTTGGGCGAGTACCAGACCAGCGACTTCATGTTGGCGCTCATCGGCGCCGCGTAGAAGGTGCCGTTGACCGAGCCGTAGGTCTTCCAGACCGGATTCCACTTGTCCTCGTTGGCCACCGTCTGGGCGGGCGGCTTCACGACCTTGCCGCTCTTCACCATCTGGGCCAGCAGGCCGGGCTGCGGGATGATCGCGAAGTCCGGAGCGTTTCCGCCGGTCACGCGCACCTGAAGCTGCGACTCGAAGTCGTTGGAGCCCTCGTACGAGATCTTGATGCCCGTACAAGTACTGAACTCGGCCCAGGACTTCTCCAACGAGTCCGACTCCGGGCTGAGAATCGAGGCGTACATCGTCACCTTGGTTCCCGAATGCCCCGCGTACGCCTGGTACTTGGCGCAGTCGCCGGTCAGGGTCGGAAGCGTACCGCTACTGCCCTTCGAACCGGACGTGCCGTTGGAACAGGCTGCGGCGAGCGCAAGCGCGAGGACGGCCGGTACGGCGAGTGAACGGCGGCGGGCGGACAGGGCCGGCCATGGGTTCCGGATCATCGGCGGCCTGTGGTGGCGATCGTGGCGAGGGTCATGGCGGTCCTCCTTGCCAGGGCTTGGGATGCCTGCGGTGAGAGAGAACTACGCTGCGCTGTACCGGAGATCGACTGAACCTGACTGCGCTGAACCTGAGAACGGCGGGCCTGAGGCCGGCGGGCCCGATAGCGGCGGACTGAGGTCGACCGGATCCGAGATCGGCTGCGGAGTGGGCGGAAGGCCGCGTGGAAGAGGCCGACCGGCCTGGGCTGGCTTGAAGACGTTAACCCACTGGTCACCCGGCGCCAAGGTGTGCGTTCGACCTTCATCCGCCGGTGCCCGCTTTGTGACCGGGCCGTGCTGGGGACCGGCCGGCGACCGCCACCGACCGGCCCCGCCGCACACCGTCCGATCACAACCGGACCGGCAGCTCCCGCAGGCTGTTCACGACCATCGCCGGAGTGGGCCGCAACTCGCTTTCCTCCACTGCCAGTTGCAGGCCGGGGAAACGCTCGAACAGGGCCGGGAGCGCGATCGACGCCTCCAGCCGGGCCAGCTGCGCGCCCGGGCAGACATGCGGCCCGTGCCCGAAGGAGAGGTGCCGGGCCGGGTCCCGGGTGACGTCGAAGATCTCGGCGGTGACACCGTGCTGCGCCGGATCCCGGCCGATCGCGCTGTACGAGACCAGCACCGCATCCCCCTCGGGGATCACCGTGTCTCCGTACGCTATGTCCTCGGTCGCGAAGCGGAACAGGAAGTTGCTGGTCGGCGGCGTCCAGCGGAGTGACTCCTCGACCACCGCCGTCCACTCCACCTCGCCCGAGCGGACCAGTGCCAGCTGATCGGGATGGGTGAGCAGGGCGCGCACCGCGTTGGTGATCAGGTTGACCGTGGTCTCGTGGCCGGCCGCGATGATCACCCGCAGGGTGGCCGCCGCCTCCTCGTCGCTCAGCGCACCGCCCTCCGGGGCGCCCTCGGTGTCGGCCGCCAGCAGAGCGCTCGCCAGGTCGTCGCCCGGCTGCGCCCGGCGCTTGGCGACCAGATCGTCGACGAAGGCATTGAGTGCGGTGATCGTCTGCTGAACCTGGACCGGGTCCTTGACGCTGCTGAAGAAGCGCTCGTACAGCTCGCGCACATAGGCGTGGTCCGCCTCCGGCACGCCGAGCAGTGAACCGATCACGGTCATCGGCAGCGGAAAGGCGAACGCGGTCTTCAGGTCGACCACCGGCCCCAGATCGGCCAGCCGGTCGAGCAGTTCGGCAGCGATCTTCTCCACCGCCGGACGCATCAGCTCCACCCGGCGGGGCGTGAACGCCTGCGCGACCAGCGCACGCAGCCGACGGTGCTCCGCACCGTCCGTGGCCACCATGCTCCGGCGGGGCAGCGCCAACCCGATCAGCGGCCAGGTCTTCGGCACCTCCCCACGCTGATACGCCGCCCAGTGCTCGGCACTCTTCACCAGCCGCTGATCCGTCAGCAGATCACGCGCGGCGGCATGCCGGGTGACCGCCCAACCCCGCACCCCCATCAACTCCACGGGCACCACCGGCCCTGCCGCACGCAGCAGCGCACCTTCGGCCGCATTGTCACGGGCCAACGGGTCCATCACTATCGGGGCGGTCATCCGCTCCCTCTCCTCAGGTAGGCGATCCTCGGGTGGACAGACGGAATCGGACGAGGTGGTTCGGACGGACCGACCCGGGTCGGCCGGATCAGCGGCCCGGATCGGAGCACGCCGCCCCGGACAGCATCGGGCGGGCGGCCGTGCTCAACCGAGCGCGTGCCCCGGGGTGAAGGCCACCGGCAGTGCCACCAGCGCCCGTACCCAGGCGGAGGGCCGCCAGACCAGGGCGCTCTCGGCCGCTGCCAGCCGTACGTCCGGCAGCCGGTCCAGCAACACCTCGATGGCCGTCGCGGCGATCACCTCGGCCGCCTCCTGCGCCGGGAAGGGGCAGCTGTGCGGACCGTAACTGAAGCTCATGTACGCCCGGTTGCCCTCCGCCGGGACACCGTTCTCCTGCCGGACGGTCGGATCGGCGTTGGCTCCGGCGAAGCCGAGCAGAACCATGTCCCCGGCCGCGATCCGCTGACCGCCCAGCTGGGTGTCCCTGGTCGCCCAGCGGCCCGCGAAGATCTGGGTCGGGGTGTCCTCCCAGAGTGCCTCGGCCAGCGCCTGGCTGACGCTCCGTCGGCCGCCGGAGAGCGAGGCGGCGAAGCGCTCGTCGGTCAGCATCAACCGCATCGCGTTGGCGATCCAGTAGGCGTTGGGCTGGTGGCCGGCGATCAGGATCACCCGCATGTCGCGCATGACCTCCTCGTCGCTCAGCCCGGCCTCGTGGGCCAGCAGCCACGAGGTGACGTCCGCTCCCGGACGCTCGCGCTTCTCCCGCACCAGTCGCAGCATGATGTCCAGCAGCTCCTGCGCCGCCGCCAGCGCGTCCACGCCGCCGTCCAGCATCGCGAGCAGGCTGCTGATCAGCCTCGGCGCCTCGTCCTCACCCAGCCCGAAGAGACGGCAGAGCACCAGCAGTGGCAGCCGGTGCGCGTACTCCGCGACCAGGTCCGCCTCGCCCCGGCCCGCGAACTCGTCGATCAGGCCGTCGGCGATCTCCTCGCAGTACTTCTTCAGCTCGTACGGGTCCACGCCCGCGAGCGCGTCCGTCACCGCGGCCTTCCGGCGCTGGTGTTCCTCGCCCTCGACGTAGAGGAGCGAGGGCGCCGGCTCCATCATCGGCCTCAGAGGCCAGTCCGCCGGGATCCTGGACCACATGTTCCAGCGGGTGGAGTCCCGTCCGAAGACCTTGGGCTGGCTGGTCACCAGCTGCAGCTCGCGGTACCCGATCACCAGCCAGGCCGGCACGCCGCCCGCCAGCTCGACCGGCGCGACCGGACCGTGGGTCCCGCGCAGCTCCTGGTAGAGCTGCCCGGGGTCGGTCTGGAAACGGGGACCGTACAGCGGGGCCGCGTTCGCGTGCGCCGGGCATCCCGGCGGCGGGGTGATCGCGGGCTCGGTCACGGGGTGCACTCCTCTAGGCGGAACTCGGCGGGCAGATCAGCGGGGAACTCTGCAGGCGTCCCGGCGAACGGCCCCACCGGCCGGTCGGACACCGGCTCAGGCTCGGCCGACAGCGCGGGCGAAGCGGGCAGCTCGGCTCCGGCACCCGCCAGGCGGTACAGATGGCGGACGAGCTCGATCAGCACCTGCTTGCTGGACTCCCGGTCCCGGGCGTCGCAGTCCACCAGCGGCACCTCGTCCGGGAGGTCGAGCGCCGCCCGGACCTCCTGCAGCGTGTGCTCGGGCCCGGTGAAGTTGTTGCGGGCCACGATGAACGGCGTGCCGTGGTGCTCAAGCCGGTCGATCGCGTACCAGGAGTCCTCCAGCCGCCGGGTGTCCACCAGCACCACGGCGCCGAGGGCGCCGGTGAACAGGCGGTCCCAGAGGAACCAGAAGCGCTCCTGGCCCGGGGCCCCGAACAGGTACAGCACGTTCCGGTCGTTCAGCGTGATCCGGCCGAAGTCGAAGGCGACCGTGGTCGAGCGCTTGCCCTGGATCCCCGACAGGTCGTCGATGCCCTCGCCCGCCTTGGTCATCGTCTCCTCGGTGGTGAGCGGACGGATCTCGCTCACCGAACCGACCAGGGTGGTCTTGCCGACACCGAAACCACCCACCACGACGATCTTCAGACCGTTCTCCGCCGTGCTGCGCAGCGGGGTGATGCCGCGCGGCTCTCTGCCGTGGGTGTCAGAGCCGTTGGAGTCCATGCAGCACCTGCTTCAGCGTGTCGAGGTCGGGCAGCCGGGCCTTGGTCGGCGCGAACCGGGGGTGCCGCGCGGTGATCCGGTGGGTCTCCAGCAGGTCCCCCAGCAGGATCTTGACGATGCTCACCGGCAGGGCGAGCTCGGCCGCGATCTCCACCACGGCCGTGGGAGTCCGGCACAGTTCAAGGATCCGGACGTGCTCGGACTGCATGCCTGGAACCGGCGCCTGCTCGCTGACGATCAGCGTGACCAGGTCGAAGGCGTGCTCCGGCGGGCGGCTGCGTCCCCGGGTGACGGTGTAGAGCCGGTCCGGGTCCTCGTCACGGCCCGGCAGGCCCGGAAGTCCAGGCCGCCCGGTCACACCGCGGCCTCGTTCCCGGTCACGTCCGTCCGGGGCGGCGCGCTCAGCAGCGTGCCGATCTGCTCGATCAGACCGTGCATGTTGTGGCCGACCACGCCGACGTCCGCGTCGTCGTCCGTGACCACGGCCAGGTGCGCGCCCTCGCCGGCCGCCACGATGCACAGGATCCCGCCGTGGAACTCCGTCATCGACTGCCGGACCCCGCCGGTGCCGTCACCGAACTCGATCGACGCCCCGTGGGCCAGGCTCTGCATCCCGGAGGCGATCGCCGCCAGCTGGTCGGCCTGGTCGACGCCAAGACCCGAGGTGTGGCAGAGCTTGAGACCGTCGGCCGAGAGCACCAGCGCGTGCCGGGCGCCGGGCGTACCGGACAGCAGGTTCTCCAACAGCCAGTCGAGGTCGCGGTCGGTGCTGCTGCTCATCGGGAGTCATCCTTCGGGAGGGCGTCGGTGGTGTCGGGCCCCTGCTGGAGGGCCCTGCGGAAGGCGCCGAACCGGGCCGCTGAGACGGCCGAGTCGGCTGGTACGGGCTGCGCCGACAGCGCGGGCGCGGACGGCTTGGCCGACGGCTGGGCCGCCGCCAGGGTCTGGCCCCGGCGGCGCTGCGGCAGGCTGCCGGCCGTGGCGGGCCGGCCGTCACTCGTCCCCGGGTCACCGGTGGCCGTGGTACCGGCCGCCGACTCGGACCGCCCCTGCTCGGAGCGGGTACCCGATGTGAGGGCGGAGGGCGAACGGCTCGGTTCGAGCGCGGGGCGCACCCGCTCCGGCCGGACCTGCTCGGCCCGCGGCCGTTCGGTGCGGCCGTGTTCGGCCCGGCTCTGCAGCCCGTCTCCCGCACCGGTACGGGCGGCCGCCAGAGCCCGGCTTGCGGCGGGGCCCGGGTGCGTGACCAGCCGCTCGGGGATCAGCATGACCACGCCGGTCCCGCCCCGGGCGGACGGCCGGAAGGAGATCGACAGGCCGTGCTTACGCGCCAGCGAACCGACCACCGCGAGGCCGAGCCGGGTACCGGCGGAAAGCTGCGTGAGGTCCAGCGGGGCGGCCGACACGGCCTGCTCGGCGCGGCGCAGCCAGCTCTCGCTCAGCCCGAGACCGCCGTCCTCGACGGTGATCACCAGGCCGGAGTGGACCTCCTCGACGTAGACGTGCACCTCGGCCGGCGGAGCCGAGAAGTTGGCGGCGTTGTCGAGCAGTTCGGCCAGCGCGTGCATCACGCCCTCGGCCGCGAAACCGGCCACCGCGGCGGTGCTGGCGGAGTGCAGCCGCACCCGCTGGTAGGCACCGATCCGGCCGAGCGCACCGCGCAGAATCGATTCGACGCCGATCGGCTTGGTCCAGCGCCGCCCGGAGCGGGCACCGGTCAGCACCGCGATGCTGTCCGCCATCCGGCCGACCTGGGCGGTGGAGTGGTCCAGGCTGAGCAGGTCACCGAGGACGTCCTCGCCGTGCTGGTGCTGCATCTCGCGCAGCTCGGCGTGCATGCTGGTGGCCAACGCCTGCACCCGGCCGGCGGCCGTGGCGCACACCGCGAGGGCCGCCGCCCGCTGGCGTTCGCCGCGGCCGACCTCCTCGGCCACCGTGCGCAGCAGCCCGGCGTGGGTGACGGCGGTGTGCGGCGCCAGTACGGAGTCCACCGAGCTGCCGGAGCGCAGCCGGGCGACCACCTCGGGCAGCACCTCGTCGGTGAGCCGGGCCAGTTCGGCGCGTTCGTGCTCGTCGGCTTCGGTGCGCTCGCGCAGTTCGGCCGCCGTCTCGTCCATCCGCTCGCGCAGCGCCGCGAGTTCGACCTCGCTCCGCTCGCGCAGTTCCACCGTCGCCGCCTCGGCGTCCGCCAGTGCGGTGCCGGCTGCGGCGAGTTCGGCCCGGACGGACTCGGCGTCGTTCTGCGCTGCGGTGAGGTTGGTGCGCAGTGCGGTCACGGAGGCCCGGGTGGTGGCCAGCTCCGACTGCAGCGCCGTGGACCGGGAGCGGATGTCCGTCAGCTCGTAACGGGCGGTGGCGAGTTCTTCGCGGATCCGGCGGAAGCGCTCGGCCTGTCGGCACGCCACCACGACCAGGGCCGACCACAGGACCATGCCGCCCGCCACGGTCGCGGCGACCGCGGTCCGCTCGGCGTCCGGGACGACCGCGACGGCGACGGCCCCGGTGGCCGCTCCCACCAGGATCCCGGCCGCTGCCCAGAGCGCGGTTCTGCCGTTCGGGTGCGGGTGCGCCACGCGGTAGAGGCGCGTGCGAGCTCTCATCAACCTGATCCTCGGGGGCGGGCGTCAGTGCGGACCGAACGACAGCGCGCCACTGTCCGGGGCCCGACGGGGGAAGGCTCCGAACAGTCGACAAATACACGCGGTCGACAGATCATATCCATTCACCCTATTTGCTCAACCGTCCAGTTGACAGACCGTCTCGCTCGCTAGCGCTCCGTATCGAAACCCGGCCGGACCCGACTTGCCACCAGGGGACGGGGGATCAAGCCGCCTGTGCCGTGAGCGCCCGGATGACCTCCTGTTCCGCCGCGGCCGGATCCAGGCCGTACTCCCGGATCGCCAGAACCGCGACGCCGCCGCCCTCACGCAGCAGCCCCACCAGGATGTGCCCGGCCTCGATCCGGCCACCGCCCGCCCGGCCGGCCTCCTGGAGTGAGAGCGAGAGTGCCCGCTTCGCCCGGTCGGTGAACCGGGGCACACCGATCCTCCGCCGCTGCTTCGCCGCCACGGGCGCGGCATCCAGCGCGCCCGGCCCGAAGCTCGCCTCCACCGCCCCCCTGATCGCATCCAGGTCGACCCCGATTGAGGCCAGCGCCGCACTGTCGACATCCGGATGCGGGGCGCCCAGCAGCCGTGTCACCGTTCCGCGCGCGGTCACCAGGTCGAACCCGGCCCTCGCGAGCACGGCCGCCGCCCGGTCCTGCGGCTGACCGAGGACTCCGAGCATCAGATGCTCCGTCCCGATGAAGTCGTGCCGCAGCCTCATCGCCTCCTCACGCGCCAGGACCACCGTCCGCCGCGCCCCTTCAGTGAACCGTTCGAACATCCTCAGTCCCTCCCCGCCCCGAAACGCTTGGCGTACTTCTTGTGCACCGCCTGCCGGCTGACCCCGAGGCAGGCCGCGATCTCCTGCCAGGACCACGCCAGCCCCCGCGCGTTGCCGACCTGCAGATCCTCCAGCCGGTCCGCCAGATCGCGCAGTGCCCGCACCGCCCGCAGGCCCACGGCCGGATCCCGGCTGCTCGCGTCGGCCGCGAGCTGCTTCGTGTCGCTCATACCGTCAACCTAGGTTGACACAACCCGCTATGTCAACCAAGGTTGACGAATCTCCTGCCGGCGAACGCGAAAAGGCGGGGCGAGGACTCGAAAGTCCTCGCCCCGCCCTCGGAACCGCCCCTCAGGACGGGTTCAGCTCAGCGGATCCGGAAGTGATCAGCTGCAGCCGCTGGTCGAGCCGCAGCCCTCGCAGAGGTAGCAGCTTCCGGCCCGGCGCATCTTGGTGCCGCAGGAGAAGCAGAGCGGTGCGTCCGCGTTGAGGCCCTGCTGGATCTCCAGCAGCTCGGTGGAGTTGTGGGCCTGGGCCTTGGGGGCCTTCGGCTGCTCGGCCACCGGCTGCTGGACGACGGGCTTGGCCGCGACCGGCGCGGACTGGGCCAGGCCCTCCACGTCGACGTCCTCGGGATCGATCGGCTCGTAGGAACCGGTCTCCAGGTGACGCTGGCGCTCCTCGACGGAGTGGATGCCGAGCGCGGAGCGGGTCTCGAAGGGCAGGAAGTCCAGCGCCAGGCGGCGGAAGATGTAGTCCACGATGGACTGCGCCATCCGCACGTCCGGGTCGTCGGTCAGACCGGCCGGCTCGAAGCGCATGTTGGTGAACTTCGAGACGTACGTCTCCAGCGGGACGCCGTACTGCATGCCGACCGAGACCGCGATGGAGAAGGCGTCCATCATGCCCGCGAGGGTCGAACCCTGCTTGGACATCTTCAGGAAGACCTCGCCCAGGCCGTCGTCCGGGTAGGAGTTGGCGGTCATGTAGCCCTCGGCGCCGCCCACCGTGAAGGAGGTGGTGATGCCGGGGCGGCCCTTCGGGAGGCGCTTGCGCACCGGGCGGTACTCGACCACCTTCTCGACCGTGGGCTCGGCGGCCTTCTCCTCCTTGGCCTTCTTGGCCGAGAGCGGCTGGCCGACCTTCGAGTTCTCGCGGTAGATCGCGAGCGCCTTGACGCCCAGCTTCCACGCCTCGAAGTAGATCTCCTCGACGTCCTCGACGGTCGCGGTGGACGGCATGTTGACCGTCTTGGAGATGGCGCCGGAGATCCACGGCTGGATCGCCGACATCATCCGCACGTGGCCCATCGGCGAGATGGAGCGCTCGCCCATCGCGCAGTCGAACACCTCGTAGTGCTCGGCCTTCAGCCCGGGGGCGTCCACCACGTTGCCGTGCTCGGCGATGTGGGCGACGATCGCCTCGACCTGCTCGTCCTGGTAGCCCAGGCGCTTCAGGGCGCGCGGGACGGTGCCGTTGACGATCTGCATCGAGCCGCCACCGACCAGCTTCTTGAACTTGACCAGGGCCAGGTCGGGCTCGACGCCGGTGGTGTCGCAGTCCATCATCAGGCCGATGGTGCCGGTCGGGGCGAGCACCGAGGCCTGCGCGTTGCGGAAGCCGTTCTGCGCACCGAGGCGCAGCACGTCCTGCCAGGTCTCGCTGGCCGCGGCCCAGACCGGGGCATCCAGGTCGTCGTGGGCGCGGGCGGCGGAGTTGGCGTCCGCGTGCTGCTGCATGACCCGCTGGTGCGGGGCGGCGTTGCGGGCGTAGCCGTCGTACGGGCCCACCACACCGGCGAGTTCGGCACCGCGGCGGTAGGCGGTACCGGTCATCAGCGAGGTGATGGCACCGGCCAGCGCGCGGCCGCCCTCGGAGTCGTAGGCGTGGCCGGTGGCCATCAGCAGGGCGCCGAGGTTGGCGTAGCCGATGCCGAGCTGGCGGAAGGCGCGGGTGGTCTCGCCGATCTTCTCGGTCGGGAAGTCGGCGAAGCAGATGGAGATGTCCATCGCGGTGATGACCAGCTCGACGACCTTGGCGAAGGTGGCGGCGTCGAAGCCCTGCACACCGTTGGACGCCGTGTCCTCGCGCAGGAACTTCATCAGGTTCAGCGAGGCCAGGTTGCAGCTGGAGTTGTCCAGGTGCATGTACTCGGAGCAGGGGTTGGACGCGTTGATGCGGCCGGACTCCGGGCAGGTGTGCCAGTGGTTGATGGTCGAGTCGTACTGGATGCCCGGGTCGGCGCAGGCCCAGGCGGCCTCGGCCATCTTGCGGAACAGCTTCTTGGCGTCGACGGTCTCGATGACCTCGCCGGTCATCCGGGCGCGCAGGCCGAAGGTGTCGCCGTTCTCGACCGCCGTCATGAACTCGTCCGAGACGCGGACGGAGTTGTTGGCGTTCTGGTACTGGACGGAGGTGATGTCGTCGCCGCCGAGGTCCATGTCGAAACCGGCGTCGCGCAGGGCGCGGATCTTCTCCTCCTCCTTCACCTTGGTCTCGATGAAGGCCTCGACGTCCGGGTGGTCGACGTCGAGCACGACCATCTTGGCCGCCCGGCGGGTGGCGCCACCGGACTTGATGGTGCCGGCCGAGGCGTCGGCGCCGCGCATGAAGGAGACCGGACCGGAGGCGTTGCCGCCGGAGGAGAGCAGCTCCTTGGAGGAGCGGATGCGGGAGAGGTTCAGGCCGGCGCCGGAGCCGCCCTTGAAGATCATGCCCTCTTCCTTGTACCAGTCGAGGATCGACTCCATGGAGTCGTCGACGGACAGGATGAAGCAGGCGCTGACCTGCTGCGGCTGCTTGGTGCCGACGTTGAACCAGACCGGCGAGTTGAAGCTGAACACCTGGTGGAGGAGGGCGTGGGTCAGCTCGTGCTCGAAGATCTCGGCGTCTTCGGAGGTGGCGAAGTAGCCGTGCTTCTCACCGGCGGCGCGGTAGGTGAGCACCACGCGGTCGATGATCTGCTTGAGGCTCCACTCGCGCTGCGGGCTGCCGACGGCGCCGCGGAAGTACTTGGACGTGACGATGTTCACGGCGTTGACCGACCAGAAGTCGGGGAACTCGACTCCCCGCTGCTCGAAGTTGATCGAGCCGTCACGCCAGTTGGTCATGACGACGTCACGCCGCTCCCAGGTGACCTCGTCGTAGGGGTGGACGCCAGGGGTGGTGTAGATGCGCTCGATCCGGAGGCCGTCCTTGGGGCCCTTGCCGGCCGCCTTGGTCGCCTTCTCGGACTTCGACCCGCGTGCGGAACCGCTCGTCGTGTCTGTCACTTTCTCCTCCTCCTGGGCAAACGCCCCGGATGCCCCGATGCTTCCGGGCATCGCTGGCTCGCTTTTCCTGGTGTGCGGGCAGCCGGAGGTGTCGGCAGCCTGTGCACGGTTTGTGTTGTTCTGCGCACCGTTTTCGGGCGCGCGTCGGCCACGACGGGCCAACTGGTGCCGACCGGCCGTACTAGGGCGCGGCAGCGGGGGACGGCACGGCTCCGGCGCCGTCCGTGGCGAAGGGCCGCTCGGCGCGGAGCTCCGCGATGGCGGCCTCGAAGTCTTCGAGATCGTCGAAGGCGCGGTAGACCGAGGCGAACCTCAGGTACGCGACCACGTCCAGTTCCTTGAGCGGGCCGAGTATGGCCAGACCCACGTCGTGGGTCGAGAGCTCGGCACTGCCACTGGCCCGGACGCACTCCTCGACCCGCTGGCCGAGCTGGGCCAGCGCGTCCTCGGTGACCGGTCGGCCCTGGCACGCCTTGCGGACGCCGGAGATGACCTTCTCCCGAGAGAACGGTTCGGTGACACCGCTGCGCTTGATGACCATCAGGGTGGCCGTCTCCACCGTGGTGAAGCGGCGGCTGCAGTCCGGGCACTGGCGACGACGGCGGATCGAGCTCCCGTCGTCACTGGCGCGGCTGTCCACAACACGGCTGTCCGGGTGCCGGCAGAAGGGGCAATGCATCCCGAGGACTCCCAACCAGGCGTGACAGCAGACCTGGACCACTGTACGCGATAGAGGAGGCTGAACCACAACTTGTGGGCCCAGGCGAGGACACTAGCCACAAGATCTAGGTCTGGACGCTCGCCACGCCGCTGCGGGTCGAGATCTTCACAGGGAGTGAAATAGACTGTCGCCATCGAACATTTAATCGATGTACACCCAAAACCTTGATCGAGTCAGCCCACTTCGAAATAATTCACTCGAACGTGTGTTTGGCGCAACCTTTCGATAGGTGCACCAGTTGAGCTGGACAAGAGGGAGAACGCCTGTCGAGAAGAGGGGCCGCCATGAACACCGTCGATACCAAGAGCAACTCCATCCCGGTGCAGGAGCGTTCCGAGCGCACCATGGACCAGCAGAGCGTGGACGTCAGCATGAGCCGTAGCGAAGACCAGCGCCTGGCCGGTGCCACCCTGGCCGGTCCGACCGGATCGGGCCGCCTCCCGGACCAGCCGATCGAACACGCCGCCGCCCCGGACTCCCAGCTCGGCGTCGCGGCCCCCACCCGCTCGCTCCCCGGCCGGCCGCCCGGCATCCGCACCGACGAAGCCGGGCTGACGGAGCGCCAGCGCCGGGTCATCGAGGTGATCCGGGACTCCGTCCAGCGGCGCGGCTACCCGCCGAGCATGCGGGAGATCGGCCAGGCGGTCGGCCTCTCCAGCACCTCCTCCGTCGCCCACCAGCTGATGGCCCTGGAGCGCAAGGGCTTCCTCCGCCGCGACCCGCACCGCCCCCGGGCGTACGAGGTCCGCGGCGTCGAGGTCGCCCGGCCCAACACCGCCGAGGCCGCCGGCCGGCCCTCCACCTCGTACGTCCCACTGGTCGGCCGGATCGCCGCCGGCGGGCCCATCCTGGCCGAGCAGACGGTCGAGGACGTCTTCCCGCTGCCCCGTCAACTCGTCGGCGACGGCGAGCTGTTCGCGCTGACCGTGCGCGGTGACTCGATGATCGAGGCCGCCATCTGCGACGGCGACTGGGTCACGGTACGCCGCCAGCCGGTCGCCGAGAACGGGGACATCGTGGCCGCCATGATCGACGGCGAGGCCACGGTCAAGCGGCTCAAGCGCGAGGACGGCAGGATCTGGCTGATGCCGCACAACCCGGCGTACGAGCCCATCCCCGGGGACAACGCCACCATCCTCGGCAAGGTCGTCGCAGTCCTCCGCCGGCTCTGAACGGCGCCGCCGGCACCACAGCGCAAGCCCTTTCAGCAGGGGCGGGGAGAGCCACCGGAGGCACCGGGCTCTCCCCGCCCCTGCTTGAAACGTGCCGTCGCCAGAACAGGTCCTAGGCGCCGCGCTTGGCGACCGGACGGATCGGCGGCGCCGAGGCGTCGATGGCGGCCAGGGAGCGGCGGACCTGGTTGCGGTCCGTGGTGTACCAGAAGTCCGGCATCGAGGATCGGAAGAAGCCGCCGTAGCGGGCCGTGGCCAGCCGTGAGTCGAGCACCGCGACCACACCCCGGTCGTCGGCCGCCCGGACCAGCCGACCGGCGCCCTGTGCCATCAGCAGCGCGGCATGCGTGGCCGCCACCGCCATGAAGCCGTTGCCGCCGGCCTGCTCGACCGCCTTCTGACGGGCGCTCATCAGCGGGTCGTCCGGGCGTGGGAACGGAATGCGGTCCATCACCACCAGCTGGCAGGCGGAGCCCGGTACGTCGACGCCCTGCCAGAGCGAGAGCGTGCCGAACAGGCAGGTCTCCGGGTCGGACGCGAACTCCCGGATCAGCTCGCCCAGGGTGTCCTCGCCCTGCAGCAGGATCCGGTTGTCGAGCCGGCCACGCAGCGCCTCGGCGGCCGCCTGCGCGGCCCGCATCGAGGAGAACAGGCCGAGCGTCCGGCCGCCGGCCGCACCGATCAGCTCGGCCAGCTCGTCGAGCATCTCCGGCCGGTCCGGTTCCCGTCCGGGCTGCGGCAGGTGCTTGGCGACGTACAGGATGCCCTGCTTGCGGTACGAGAACGGCGAGCCGACGTCGATGCCGCGCCAGTACGGCGGGGCGTCCTCACCGAGCTCCGGCTCGGGCTCGTCCACGCCGCGGGCGTCCGGCAGCCGACCCTCCGCCGGCAGGCCGACGGAGGCGGCGACGCCGTTGAAGTCGCCGCCCAGCTTGAGGGTGGCGGAGGTCAGCACGACCGAGCGCTCCTTGTAGAGGTTCTCCCGCAGCAGGCCGGAGACACTCAGCGGGGCCACCCGCAGCGAGGCGGGCCCGAGGCCGTAGCGGTCGCTGCGCTCGATCCAGACCACGTCGAACGAGGACCCCTCGAGCAGCCGTTCGGTCGTCTCGTGCAGCGTCTCGGCCGAGGCCATCGCCTGCTTGCGGACCGCGTCCTCGTCGGTGAGCCCCTTGTCCCTGGTCTCGCCGAGCGAGGTGATGATCTGGCGGCAGGCGTCCCGGATCCCCGCGACCGCGTAGACCAGGTACTCGGGCAGCTCCTCGACCCGGCCGGCCTGCGCGGTCTCCATCAGGCCGTGGTAGTTCTCGGCGGCGGCCTGGAGCTGGTCCACCGCCTTCTCGTTGGCCAGCTTGGCGGCCCGTTTGACCGCCCGGTTGACCGCGCCGACCGTCAGCTCGGCGGTGGCCGCGCCGGTCACCCGGTTCACCAGCTCGTGCGCCTCGTCCACGATCAGCATGGCGTGTTCGGGCAGCACCGGCGCGCCCTCGATCGCGTCGATCGCCAGCATCGCGTGGTTGGTGACCACGACGTCGGCCAGCTTGGCCCGCTCGCGCGCCTTCTCCGCGAAGCACTCCTGCCCGTAGGCGCACTTGGTCGCGCCCAGGCACTCCTTGGAGGTGACCGAGAGCTGGGCCCAGGCCTTGTCCGAGACACCGGGCGAGAGGTCGTCGCGGTCCCCCGTCTCGGTCTCCTCGGCCCACTCGCGCAGCCGCAGCACGTCCTGGCCGAGCTTGCCGGTGGGGCCGCCGAGGGCCTCCACCGGGTCGAACAGGCCCTCACCCTCGTCGCTCGGGGTGCCCTCGTTGGCCCGGTGCAGGCAGAGGTAGTTGGAGCGGCCCTTGAGCATCGCGAACAGCGGCCGGCGGCGCAGCACCGGGTGCAGCGCCTCCACCGTCCGGGGCAAGTCACGCTCCACCAGCTGGCGTTGCAGCGCCAGGGTGGCGGTGGCGACCACCACCCGGTCGCCGTGGGCGAGGGCGGGCACCAGATAGGCGAGGGACTTACCGGTGCCGGTGCCGGCCTGGACGAGCAGGTGCTCGGCGTGCTCGACGGCGTCGGCGACGGCCTCGGCCATCTGGACCTGGCCGGGGCGCTCGACACCGCCGACGGCGGTGACGGCGGCGTGCAGCAGCTGCGGGACGAGCGCGCGGGAGACGGGCTCCGGGGCCTCGGATGCGCCGGGCAGGGGCTGGGGTGCGGAGTCGTTGGTCATGGCACTCCAACCCTACGGCGCGGGAGTGACAGTCCGGTCTCGCTGGCAGGCGGGAGCGCTCGGGCCGCCGGGGTTCAGGGCGTTGTCGACCTGGCCGTACACGGCGGCGTGCGGGCGCTGGGGGCGGTCCCGGTAACCGTCCAGCAGCAGACGGTTGCGGTTGAGGCAGAGCCGGTCGATCCGCGGGGTGAAGAGGTCGAAGAGCTTGAAGCGGTCGGCCAGCTCGGGGAAGCGGCGCTGGTGGGCCAGGATCCGTTCGCTCAGCAGGGTCCAGAACTCGCCCTCGGCGACGCCCAGCTGGTGCTCGGCGATCGGGGCGAGGTAGCGGTAGACCCCGATGAACAGGCCGGAGTGCAGGAACTGGCAGAGGTACTCCGGGGGTTGGCGGAGCAGTACGGCCTCCACCTCGGCCGGGAGGTCGGCGAACTCGGGCAGGTCCTGGTCGCTGATGTTGACGTCGTCGACGAAGTCCTTGACGGCCAGGCGCGCCGGGCGGTCGCAATCGTCGAAGACCACGATGGCGTTCTCGCCGTGCGGGGAGAAGACGGTGCCGTACTGGTAGAGGAAGTGCAGCAGCGGCGGCACCATCACGGCGAACAGCCGGCGCAGCCAGTCCCGGGCGGGCAGGCCGGAGCGGGCGACCAGTTCGGCGGCCAGGGCGCGGCCGTCGGAGCCGATGGAGAGCAGCGCGGCCAGGGTGCGGGCCCGCTCGCCGGGTCGCAGCCCCGGACCCAGCGGTTCGCGCCAGATCGCACCGAGCAGTTCCTTGTACTGGTAGGGGACTTCGGGCAGTTCGCGGTAGATCGGATGGTCCACGGTGACCGAGGCGATCTCGCCGAGCAGGATCACCCGGCACTCGTCGCGCAGGAAGGGGTCGTTGTCGCGCAGGCGGTGGATCCAGGCGGTGACCGCGGGGGCGGCGAGGCTGCGCTCGGTCGGCAGTCCGCGCCAGACCAGGGTGTTGAGGATGGAGAGGGGCAGCTTGACGGTGCAGCGCTCGGGGCGGCTGAGGTTGAAGAAGCTGCGGATGGACTGCTGGGGCAGCCGCAGGTCGCCGTCGCCGGGCAGCGGGACGATCAGTCCGGCGGCGATCTGGGGAGCGAACAGCGGAAGGATCACCTCGTCCCACTGCCAGGGGTGGACGGGCAGCAGGTGGTACTCCTCGGCCCGCTCGCCGAGCGGCGCCCGGAGCTCCGCCAGGTTGTCCAGCTCTCTGCGGTAGAGGTCGGCGGGGCCCCGGTACTGGGCGAGGCTGCGGTGGACGGCCAGCCAGGGCAGCCGCTTGGGGGTGCGCGCCTCGGGGGCCCACTCGGCGACGTCGCCGGCGGAGAGGCCGATCCGACCCTTGTTGGGAACGATCCAGGGGTGGCCGGTCTGCCGGCCCTCGAGCTCGGCGTGGCCGAGGTCGGCGAGTTCCGCGGCGGTCAGTTCGGTGGCGAGCTGGCGGGTGTCGGCGAGCAGCGTGGCGGTGAGCTCGCGCAGCAGGTGGCCGAGGGTGTCACCGGTGAGCCCGAGGGTGTGCCGGGCGTGCTGGACGAAGCGCAGCGGGTCCACACCGGCGGTGGAGGTGATCGATTCCGGGTCGACCTGCCAGCTGCCGTAGGCGCCACGCCGGGCGGTGTAGCGGTAGTCGGCGGTGGGGAGTTCCAGGCGGTAGCCGTCCGCGACCGGCGCCGGAGTGATCAGTTCCTCGTACGCGAACTCGCCGAGCATCTTGGCCAGCATCGCCCGGCAGGCCCGCTGCCAGTGCTCCTCGGTGAGCTCGGCCGGCCGGTGGAGCAAGGACCCCTCGCCCCCCGCCCTCCGGGCCTCGGGGGTCCCCCCGGCCGGAGGCTGGGGGACGGGTCCGTCCGACCGGAGGCCGGGGGACGGGTGTTCCCGGCCGATGTCCGGCGAGGAGGGTCGGTCAGCGGGTTGGTGTTGCGGCACGGTTCCGCTCCTGGGGTCGGGGAAGGACGGTGGTGGCGGTGGGCGGCGCGAAGCTGGTCCAGGCGGCGCGCTCTGGCAGCTGGTGCACCGTCTTGCCGGCCACGGCGTTGAGGATGACGGCGGCGCGGTGCGCACCGAGGCCGAGGTCGGGGGTGCCGACGCCGTGGGTGTGGAGCTCGGCGTTCTGGACGTAGAGGCCGCCGCTCAGCCGGGGGCTGGTGGCGATCCGGTGGTCGAGGTCGACCCGGTACCGGCCCTGCTCGTCCCAGTCGATCAGTTCGGCGATCGGGTCGAGGGCGGCGGGGCGTTCGGCGCGGTAGCCGGTGGCGAGCACCACGGCGTCGGTGCGGACGGTGTGCTCGGTGCCGGAGTCCAGGTGGCGGCAGAGCAGCTCGAAGCCGCCGCACGGGCCGGCCAGGGTCTCGGTGACGGCGGTGCCGGGGACGATCTCGACCGGGTCGGCGTCGATCGGGCGGCCGATGGTGCGCTCGTAGAGGCGGTCGTGGATCTCGGCCAGGGTCTCGGCGCTGGCGGCCTTGTGCAGCTGCCACTGGGACTGGACCAGGCGGTCGCGGACGGCGGGCGCGAGGGTGTGGAAGTAGCGGGTGTAGTCGGGGGTGAAGTGCTCCAGGCCCAGCTTGGAGTACTCCATGGGGGCGAGCGCCCTGGTCCTGGTGAGCCAGCGCAGCCGGGTGCCGTCGGCTCCCCGGGTGCGCAGCAGGTCGAGGAAGACCTCGGCGCCGGACTGGCCGGAACCGACGACGGTGATGTCCCGCGCTCCGGCGAGTGAGTGGCGCTTGGCCAGGTAGTCGGCGGAGTGCCAGATCCGGGGGTTGCCGCGCAGCGGGGCGAACGGCTCGGGGTGCACGGGCCGGGTGCCGACGCCGAGGACGACGTTTCGGGCCCGGAAGGGGCCGGCCGAGGTCTCGACCCGGAACAGCTCCTCCTCGGCGGACCAGTGCAGGGCGGTGACGGCGGTGCCGAAGCGGCAGTTGAGCAGGCGTTCGGCGGCCCACCGGCAGTAGTGGTCGTACTCGCGGCGGGTCAGCTGGAAGCGTTCGGCGAAGTAGAAGGGGAAGAGCCGCTGCTGCTGGCGCAGGTAGTTGAGGAAGGACCAGGGGTTGGTGGGGTCGACCAGCGAGACCAGGTCGGCCAGGAACGGGACCTGCATCCGCGCCCCGTCCACCAGCATCCCGGGGTGCCAGCTGAACTCCGCTCTGGCCTCGCAGAACAGCGAGCTGAGGCCGCTGACCTGGTCGGCCAGCGCGGCCAGGGACAGGTTGAACGGGCCGAGGCCGACACCGAGCAGGTCGTACGGCTCGGGCTGCAGGTTGTCCATGGTGTCCAAGGGGGTGTCAGGAGCGGGCGCGGATCATCAGGGCCGCGCGTTTGGTGGGCAGGTCGAGTTCGGCGGTGAGCTCGAACCCGGCGCCGGTGAAGGCCCGGACGGACCTGGTGTTGCGGACGTCCGGTTCGGCCACGACCCGCCGGCAGGCGCGCTCGGCGTCGAGGATGCGGGCGGCGAGCGCGGCCAGCAACACGCTGCCGAGGCCGCGGCCGCGCGCGGTGCCGGCGAGCAGCAGGTGGATGCCGATGTCGTGGTGCCGGGCGGGGTAGTGCTCGGCGAGCGGGTCGAGGTCGGCGCGGTAGATCTCCCAGTAGCTCATCGGGAGGCCGTCCAGCAGGCCCAGGCAGGGGAGGCTGCGGCCGTCGCCGTCGAGCTGGGCTCGCAGGTGCCGCGCGGTGACCTCGGCCGGCCCGTCCAGTTCCCAGAAGTCGGCCACCTCCGGGTCGTTCATCCAGGCGGTCAGCTGCGGCAGGTCCTGCGGCAGCCGGACCGGGCGGAGCCGGAACTCCCCGGCACCGGTCGCCACCGGTCCACGGGAGGGGATCTCCTCAAGCCCGCCACGGGCCGCACTCAGGGGCCTCATCGGCTCGCGACCGGGTTGCGGATGCCCACGTACACGGACTGGGTGGCCACCGGGCCGACCAGTTCGTCCATGCCGTTCAGCCGGGTGAGCAGGTTGGCCTTGCACCGCAGGACGGGCTCGTCCAGCAGCAGTCGCGGCAGGCCCGAACCGGTGGCCGCGGCCCGCTCTCCGGCGAGGAAGCGGCGCAGGGCGGCCAGCAGGGCGTCCTCCTCGGCCAGGCCCTGGGAGCCCATGGCGCCGATCAGTCCCAGCACGTGGTTGATGCCGAGGTAGTAGGCGAAACGCTGGTCGACCACCCCGTCGTCGACGAAGGTGTCGCTGTGCGTGCCGATGCCGGGCAACCGGGCGGCCAGCTTCCCGGCGTGCGAGGCACGGTAGTAGTAGCCCTGGTTGTCGCGGTAGCGGCCGCCGGCCGGCCAGCCGTCCTCGTCCAGCAGGACCAGGCTGTTCTGCTGGTGTGCTTCCAGGGCGATGCCCGCTCGGCCGTCCAACCAGAGCACCGGCAGCACCACGGTGTCCAGGTAGCGCAGGAACCACTCGGCGGCCACCGCCTGCACCGGCCGCCCACTGCGGGCGGCCAGGCCGCGCAGCACGTCGCCCAGCCGGGACGGCAGCGTTCCGCCCGGGCCGAGCGGGCGCTCGGCGACCAGTCCGGCCACGCAGAGCACCCGTTCGGCGGGGCCGAAGGGCTGGCTGCGCAGCACCGTGTCCAGGCCGTTGGGATCGCCGAGCGCGGGGAGGTCGACGCCGATCCACGCGGGGTCGCGGACGATGTCGAAGCCGGGGTGCGCGGCGCGCCATTCGGCGCCGAGGCCGCTCTCCAGCAGCCGGTGCACCTCGACGCCCCGGTGCAGTTCCTTGCGCAGGTTCTCCCGGCGGGAGTTGGTGATCCGCAGGCCGAGCGAGAGCTTGAGCATCCAGGGCGAACCCGGGCGGCAGACGGTGCGGACGGAGGAGGTGGGGTGCCACGACCCGCCGTGTGCGCCGAGGTCGTGGAGCAGTCCGTCGGCCAGCAGCCCGGCCACCTCGGGGCGCAGCGCCAACTCCCTGGCCTGCCAGGGGTGCAGCGGCAGCGCGGCGGTGCCGGGCGGCAACAGGCGCTCGTCGCCGAGCAGTTCGGCGGTGAGCTCCTCGGCTGGCCGCCCGGTGGCCGAGTCCGCCGCCAGTAGTTCGCGGTCCACGGCGTACCAGTGCAGCCGGAAGGCGCCGTGCAGTTCGGGCGAGTAGGCCGCGCTCTGGGCCGGGCCCAGGCCGTCGCGGCTCTTCGGGGTCGGGTGCAGGGGGTGGCCGAGCAGCAGCGCCTGTTCGGCCTGCAGGAACGGCCAGTCGACGGCCTCGGCGACCCGGCGGCGGTGGGCGAGCACGTCGGCGGTGCGGCCCACGGAGTCGGCGACCCGGGCGGCCAGGTCGGCGATCTGTCCGGAGTCGGGGCGGGTGGCGGCGGCGCCGGCGACCAGTGCCGCGAGGGTGACCGCGTCGACGGGGGTGGCCCCGCCCTCAAGGGTGGCCGGGTCGAAGCGGTGCCAGCCGCAGGCCGACCAGTACCGTACGGGCGCGGTCAGCCTGGCCGCCCCGCCCAGCACCGGGATCCGCAGCAGCCCGTCCGCCCCGGGCGCCGCCCCGGTCTCCCGGGCCCAGCAGCGCAGCAGGCTCTCCACCGCGGCGTGCTCGGCGGCGACCGCCGGATCGGGGTGGAGCAGCGGGTCGCTGTCGGTGACCCGGTGGGGGGCGTCGGCGGGTGGGGCTCCGGTGAGGGCGGTGCTCAAGGCTGCTCCTTGGGGCGCATGGGGGCTGCGGACGCGAGCGGTCGGGGCGCGGGGAGTCATGGGGGTGCGCGGGGGTGGTGCGGCGCGCTTCCGGCAGGCGACAGGTAAGGGGTACCTATCCCTGACGGGTGATCACAAGATCCACTCACTCGTTCCGGTGAATACCACCGGAACCCTCATCCCTGGGGGTGAGCCGCCGGGCTTGACTGACCGACGGACCAGTCGGGTCACGGATCGATGACCATTCGTCAGTGCCGGAAACCAGGGGGTGGTCGCGCCCGTCATGCTCCGGGGTGGGAAAATCCACAGGGCCCGAGGCGCGTCCGGGGCCGCTGGTCCAGAAGCCACGGGGGGAATGGCTATGACATCGGTACGTCGTGCGGCCTGTGCGCTGTTCGCCGCGGCGGCCCTGTTCACGGTCGCCGGGTGCGGCGGCGACGGGTCCTCGAACGCCTCGCCCGCGCCGGGCGACACGGCGGGCGCGGGCCCCGGCGCCAGGCTGCACCTGCCGTCCGACCTGCCCTCGGGTCTGCTGGACGGGCTGCCGAAGAGCTGGGACGAGCTCAAGAAGTGGAAGTACGACGACTGGGACCGCTGGGCCTCCAAGCACGTCTTCAACAATCCGGTCATCCGGGACCTGTGGAACCCGGACCGGATGAAGAACGCCCAGCCCCAGCAGCCTGAGCCGGTCACCACCAAGCCGCCGGCCGACTCCGAGTTGACCGACCCCGAGCCGGCTCCGGTCCAGGCGGTGGCGGTGCCCCGCCCCTACACCAGGTACGCGGCCTCCGGGAAGGTCTTCTCGACCGCCCCGGGCGGGGGAACCGGGCAGTGTTCGGCCACCGTCGTCCAGGACCCGGCCCACCCGGGCAGGAGCAACCTGGTCTGGACGGCCGGGCACTGCGTCCACGAGGGCAAGGGCGGCGACTGGTTCAAGAACATCGTCTTCGTCCCGGCCTACAACAGTTCGGGGGCGGCCAGTGCCGGCCACAAGCCCGCTCCGCAGGACGTGGCGCCGCTCGGCATGTGGTGGGCGGACAACGTGATCACCTCGCCGCAGTGGACGGCCGAGGGCGGTCACGGCGGAAACGCGGCCAACCAGTACGACTTCGCGGTGCTGAAGGTGCACAACCCCGACGGCGACGGCAGGTCGCTGGAGGAGACGGTGGGCACCGCGCTGCCGGTCTGGTTCGACGCGCCGCGTGACCAACTGTCCGTCTCCGCCTGGGGCTACCCGGCCGTGAAGCCCTTCGACGGTCAGGAGCTGGACCGGTGCGACGGCGGGAAGCCGGTCCGGCTCTCCTTCGACCCGAAGCGGCCGCCGATGCTGACCATCGGCTGCACCATGACCGCCGGTGCCAGCGGCGGCGGCTGGTTCGCCACCATGCCGGACGGCCGCCAGGCCCTGGTCAGCAACACCTCGCTCGGCGCCTTTGACCACACCTCGCTCAGCGGCCCCTACCTGGAGGGCGTGGCCAGCCAGGCGCTCGACTACATCAGCAAGAAGTAACCGACGAGCGGGACTTGACCGCTCGAATCAGCATCGGCAAACGGGGAACCTCATGAACACCACCTCTACGCACAGCACAAGCCCGCGCCGCCGCGCCGGGCTGACCGCCGCCGTCGCCACCGCCCTGGTGCTGACCGCGAGCGCCTGCGGCCCGGACAAGAAGGACAGTTCCTCGCAGGCCGCCGCCTCGCCGTCGGTGACCGCGACCGCCGCCGCGAGCAAGGGCGGCATCGACCTGGCCAAGGCCCTGCAGAACCTCAAGAACTGGAGCATGGACGACTGGGCCAAGTGGGCCGAGCAGCACGGCTTCAAGCCCGAGGTGATCAAGGGCTTCTGGGACCAGGCCAAGATGCAGGCCGCCAAGGGCATGGAGAACCAGGAGGCCGGTGTCCAGTCCAGCCGGACGGCGTCCGACAACGACCCCGCGCCGACCCCGATCCAGGCCAAGCCGCAGCCGCACCCGTACTCCACCAACACCGCCGTGCTCGGCAAGATCTACATGCAGGTCGACGACCAGGAGGCCGCGGTCTGCTCCGGCACCGTGGTCAGCGACCCGGCCCACCCGGGCAAGAGCAACCTGGTCTGGACGGCGGCCCACTGCCTGCACGGCGGCAAGGGCAAGGACTGGTTCAAGAAGATCAGCTTCATGCCGTCCTTCAACCGCAGCGGCGCCGCCAGCAACGGCAAGACCGGCTCCCAGCAGCAGGTCGTCCCGTACGGCGTGTGGGACGCCGACTACGCCGTCGTCTCGCCGCAGTGGACCGAGGAGGGCGGCGAGCACGGCGGTCCGGTCAGCCAGTACGACTTCGGGGTCATCCGGGTGCACGACGAGGAGGGCGGCGGCAAGTCGCTGGAGGAGACCGTGGGCGGCTCGATACCGGTCTGGTTCAACGCCCCGCGCAACCAGATCAGCGCCGTCTCCTCGTACGGCTACCCGCAGGCCGCGCCGTTCGACGGCCGCGAGCTGGAGCACTGCGACTCCAGCGTCCCGCCGGCCCGGCTCTCCTTCGACGCCAGCCGCCCGACCATGTACAACATCGGCTGCACCATGACCGGCGGTGCCAGCGGTGGCGGCTGGTTCGTCGTGAAGGACGGCAAGCCCGCGCTGATCAGCAACAACTCGATCGGCCCGCGCCCGGCGGCCTGGATGGCCGGTCCCTCGCTGGGTGACGAGGCGAAGTCGGTGTTCGACTTCATCAGCAAGCGGCAGGGCTGACAGACACCGAGGGCCCGGGCCCGTCCAAGTGCGGACGGGCCTGGGCCCTCGTCGTCTCTGCCCGCCGGTGTCAGCCCTGGGCGACGACCGCGAAGCGCTCCAGCTCGGCCGCCAGCTCGGCGGAGACCTTGGCGCGCAGCAGCGTCCCGTCACCCGTGTGCTCGGTGTCGAGCAGCTCGCCCTCGGCGTGCACCCGGGAGACCAGGTCGCCCCTGGTGTACGGCACCAGGGCCTGGACCTCGATCGCGGGGCGCGGCAGCTCGTCGTCGATCAGCTGCAGCAGCTCCGCCATCCCCTGCCCGGTACGGGCCGAGACCACGATGGCGTGCGGCTCGCGGCGCAGCAGCCGCTGCAGCACGAGCGGATCGGCGGCGTCGGCCTTGTTGATCACCACGATCTCCGGCACGTTCTGTGCCTCGACCGAGACGATCACCTCGCGGACGGCGGCCAGCTGGGTCTCCGGCTCGGGGTGCGAGCCGTCCACCACGTGCAGGATGAGGTCCGCGTCGGCGACCTCCTCCATGGTCGAGCGGAAGGCCTCGACCAGGTGGTGCGGCAGGTGCCGGACGAAGCCGACGGTGTCGGCCAGGGTGTAGATCCGGCCGCTCGGGGTCTGCGCCCGGCGCACGGTCGGGTCCAGGGTGGCGAACAGCGCGTTCTCCACCAGTACGCCCGCGCCGGTGAGCCGGTTGAGCAGCGAGGACTTGCCCGCGTTGGTGTAGCCCGCGATGGCCACCGAGGGGACCTGGTGACGCTTGCGCTCCTGACGCTTGGTGTCCCGGCCCTTCTTCATCTCGGCGATCTCCCTGCGGAGCTTCGCCATCTTCTCGCGGATCCGGCGGCGGTCCGTCTCGATCTTGGTCTCACCGGGACCACGGGTGGCCATACCACCGCCGGCGGAGCCTGAGCCACCACCACCCATCTGCCGGGAGAGCGACTGACCCCAGCCGCGCAGTCGCGGCAGCATGTACTGCATCTGCGCGAGCGAGACCTGCGCCTTGCCCTCCCGGGACTTGGCGTGCTGGGCGAAGATGTCCAGGATCAGGGCCGTCCGGTCGACGACCTTGACCTTGACGACGTCCTCTAGGTGGATCAGCTGGCCCGGGGTGAGCTCACCGTCGCAGACGACGGTGTCGGCGCCGGAGGCGGCGACGATGTCGCGCAGCTCCTGCGCCTTGCCGGAGCCGATGTAGGTCGCGGCGTCCGGCTTGTCACGGCGCTGGATCACGCCGTCCAGAACCACGGAACCGGCCGTCTCGGCCAGCGCCGCGAGCTCGGCCAGGGAGTTCTCGGCCTCCTCCGCCGTGCCGTCCGTCCAGACGCCGACGAGGACGACCCGCTCCAGGCGGAGCTGCCGGTACTCGACCTCGGTGACGTCCTGGAGCTCGGTGGAGAGACCGGCGACACGGCGGAGTGCGGCACGCTCGCTGCGGTCGTACTGCTCGCCGTCGAAGTGCTGGTCGAGGTCCTCGTCGATCGCCGCGAGGTCCTCGTCCATGAGGGCTCCGGCCCGCAGGCCGTACAGACGGCTCGCGGACTTGTCGGAATGGCTGCGGCTGTCGAACGTGGAGGTCATCTCATCCTTTGCGTGTCGGGAGGGCCGGTGCGCAGCCCTGCGCACCCCGGAGCCTGCCCAGAAACCCGCCCCTGCTACCGGACGAAGATGATGAGCTACCCCTGCAGGCCACGGTCCGCACCGGCACTACTGCGTACTGGTGAACGCCGTGGACCGGCCGTGAATTCCCCTGAATGGTCGCACGCCCGACCTGGGTGGGTCATCCCCATTTCACCCGGCGGCGCCCGCCCCTCCGCTTCACTCCCCCCGGCCGGCCGGGCTGAGCCTCGGCAGCCCCGCCCGGTAGACGTCGTAGACCCCGGAGACCCGCAGCATCGCCCGCATCACCAGCGGCAGTGTGCCGGGGGTCGGCAGCTCGATGGTGTAGCTGTGCCGCACCCGGAGGTCCTGCGGGGGCTCCACGGCGGCCGAGACGATGCCGATGCCCTCCGCCGACATCACCGCCGTCAGGTCGGCGAGCAGCCGGGGCCGGTTCAGCGCCTGGGCCTCCAGGGTGACCCGGAAGCCGCAGGGCGGACAGACCCCCGGCACCCAGTCGGGCACGACCGGGCTGCGGCCGGCCTCCCGCAACCGCTCCCCCGCCGGGCAGCCGACCCGGTGCACCGCGAAGGCGCCGCCCCTGATCTCGTACCCGACCACGGCGTCCGGCGGCACCGGCGTGCAGCACCGGGCGAGCCGCACCGGTGCGCCCGGACGGCCGGGCACCGCCACCGGGGACCGCTCGCCGCGGGCGGTGACCGGGGCGGGCGGGAACCCCGGCGGGCGCCCCGGGGGCGGACCGACCGCCGGGGCGGGCTCCGGGGTGGGCTCGCGGGCGCCGGCCGGATGCTCCGCCAGCCAGCGCTCGATGGCGAGCCGGGCGGCAGGCGTTCTGGTGCACTCCAGCCACCCGGGAGCCGGCCCCGAAGGCTCGGCGCCGGGGCCGGGACCGGCCTGCTCGGTGAGGACCGCGACCACGTCGCCGTCCCCCAGCACCGTGGAGAGGGCGACCAGCCGCCCGTTCACCCGGGCACCGAGACAGCGGTGGCCGGTCTCCTCACCGAGCAGGTACGCGGCGTCCACGCAGCTGGCCCCGGCGGGCAGCTGGAGGGTCAGGCCGTCCTCGGTGACGGCGGTGATCTCGCGGTCGTCGGAGAGGTCGGCGGTGAGGGCTGACCAGAAGGTGTCCGGGTCCGGGGTCTCCTGCTGCCACTCGAGCAGTCTGCTCAGCCAGCCCGGGCGGGCCGGATCCGCCCCCTCCGCCCGCTCGGGCTCGCCGGGCTGGCCGCCGGGGACCGGCGGGTCCCCCAGCGCGACCACGCCGAACTCGGCCACCCGGTGCATCTGCCGCGTCCGCACCAGCACCTCCGCCACCTCGCCGCCGGCCAGCGTCACGGCGGTGTGCAGGGACTGGTAGAGGTTGAACTTCGGCGCCGCGACGAAGTCCTTGAACTCGCCCGGCAGCGGCGTCCAGCAGGTGTGCAGCTCACCGAGGACGGCGTAGCAGTCGGCGTTCTCCTCGACCGTCACCAGCAGCCGCCCGAAGTCGGCGGGCCGCAAGCCCTGCGGCCCGCCGCCCGGCCCCGCGGCGGCGGCGCGCTTGAGCAGGAGCCGGTGCACCGAGACGCAGTGCCTGGCCCGGACGGTGACGCTCGCCGCCACCCCCGACTCGGCCAGCTGCCGGGTGAGCGCCTGGGCGAAGGGCTGGAGCACGGTGTCCGGCTCCGCTTCGTGCACCGCCACCAGGGCACGGGTGCGGGCGTGCTCCTCCGGGTGCAGGGTGGCGAAGACGATGTCCTCCAACTCGGCCTTCAGCACCTGGATCCCGAGCCGCTCGGCCAGCGGGATCAACACGTCCCTGGTGACCTTGGCGATCCTGATCCGGCTGGCGGGCTTCATGTGGCGGATCGTCCGCATGTTGTGCAGCCGGTCGGCCAGCTTGATCACCATGACCCGGACGTCGTCCCCGGTGGCCACCAGCATCTTGCGGAAGGTCTCGGCCTCGGCCGCGGCACCGAAGTCCACCTTCTCCAACTTGGTGACGCCGTCGACCAGATACGCCACCTCAGGGCCGAACCCGGCACTGACCTGGGCGAGTGTCATCTCGGTGTCCTCCACGGTGTCGTGGAGCAGCGAGGCCACCAAGGTGGTGGTGCCGGCGCCGAGTTGGGCGAGGATCATCGTCACCGCGAGCGGATGCGTGATGAACGGCTCACCGCTCTTGCGGAGTTGGCCCCGATGGCTGGCCTCGGCCGTGCGGTAGGCGCGGCTGAGCAGGGTCAGGTCGGCGTGCGGGTGGTGACGGCGGTGCGCCTCCACGATCGGCTCGATCGCGTCGGGGACCGGCGTACGGCCGGTGGCCAGCAGGGCGGCCCGGCCGGCCCGGCCGAGCGCGGCACGGCCGAACGAGGCCCGGCCAACCCGGGCGGGCGGCCCCGCGGGCGCGCCGTGGCTGTCGATGACGGGCCGGCCGAGCGGGGATGGGCCGATCAGGGGTCGGCCTGCGTCGATGGTCATCTGCACCTCCGGCAGCGATCACCGGAGCGGCTCCCGACCCCGGTGGTCCATGCTACCGAGCACAACACGTTCCGCGATGCCCTGCTTCCCACCCGTCACCGAGATCACCCGATCGGGCGGATTCGGCTACCCCGCTACGGGGCAAAGCGAAGCGCCCGCAGGGGCACGGCACACCACCGCCCGGCGTCCCGCTCGGTTCCCCTGCGGCGGTGCGCTCCGGCCCGTGGTGAGCTGCGGAGGTGCCGGGGTACCCGCGCAGCCCTCCGCCCCGGAGGAACCACCCGCAAGGAACTCACCGCTCGCACCAGCGGGCTCCGCTCTCAGCGGAGCGGGAGCGCGCCGAGCCAGGCCGGGTCGATGGTGCCGGCGGCGACGATCTCCGCGGGGCCGGTCATCTCGACCCGGCCGTCCGGGTGCTCGGTGATGACCAGGCTGCCGCCCGGGAGGTCCACGGTGTAGGAGACCGCCTCGCCGGTGACCGCCGGGTCGAGCCCGTCCCGCCGTGCCGCGGCGACCGCGACGGCGCAGGCTCCGGTGCCGCAGGAGAGCGTCTCCCCCGACCCCCTCTCGTGCACCCGCATCGCGACGTGCCGCGGCCCCCGGTCCACCACGAACTCGACGTTGACGCCCTCGGGGTACGCGCTCCCGGGTGCGGTGCGCGGCGCCGTCCGCAGTTCGCCCGCCTGCGCGAGGTCGTCGACGAAGGCGACGGCGTGCGGATTGCCCATGTTCACGTTCCGCGCGGGCCAGCTGCGGTCGCCGACCGAGACCTCGATCCCGTCCGGCCCCGGCAGCAGCGCGCGGCCCATGTCCACGGTGACCGCGCCCGGCGTCCCGTCGGCGCCGTCCTCGGCGATGACCGCCCGCCGCACCCCGGCCCGGGTCGCGATCGCGATCGGGCCCGGCTCGACCAGCCCCGCGTGCACCAGGTAGCGCGCGAAGACCCGGACGCCGTTGCCGCACATCTCGGCGATCGAGCCGTCGGAGTTGCGGTAGTCCATGAACCACTCGGCCTGGTCGGCCTGCCCGGCGGCCGCCGGGTCGGCGGCGGAGCGCACCACGCGCAGCAGCCCGTCGCCGCCGATGCCGGCCCGGCGGTCACACAGCCGGGCGACGGCGTCCGGACCCAGGTCCAGCAGGCCGTCCGGGTCGGGGACGATCACGAAGTCGTTCTGGGTGCCGTGGCCCTTGAGGAAGGGCAGGCCCGTCGCGGTAGCACTCACAGTGCCGATGGTACTGACCGCCCACGCGGCCCGGTCACCGTGTCCGGCCGGTGGGAACCGGCCCTCGGCTCAGCCGCTGAGGCGGACGACCCGCCAGAGGGCCAGCACCACGGAGACGATCGCGATCAGGGTGTAGACCGCGATGGCCCGGCGGCTGGCCCGCTGCCCGGTTCCCCGGCGCGGCAGCCCCGGCCACTTGTACCCGGCGACCCTGGCCGCCATCGCGCCCCAACCGACCGAGGCGGCGGTGAGCAGCAGCCCGAGCATCCCGATCATGGCCGAGGCGTTGTCACTCGAACCGAAGGCGAGCGGGAAGGCGAACATCAGCGAGCCGAGGGTGGCGACCAGGGCGATCGGCAGGATCTGCCACCAGCGCAGCCTGCGCCGCGGCCGGATCTCCCGCTCATGCACCACACCGGGCACCGCCAGGTCCCCGATCGCGGGCACGGCGACTGCGTACGAGGTGGTGGGTACGGCGAGCTCGGGCAGCGTGATCTCGGCGCTGTCTTCGGCGTCGTTCGGCAGCTGCTCGACCTCGGGGCCGGTACCCGGCGACACGCCGCCTCCCCTGACGGTTTGACACGAGCTCACGGACTCGTGAACGGTGAGGTCGGCCCACGCGACTGACCCCATATGCTCTCGATGATGGCATGTCCAGAGATGGGCACAGGGCGTCCCGAGGGGTCGGCGGGTGATCCGTGGCCAGGACGTGATGAGGCCGTAACCCCGAGTTCGCCATGCACATGCAGGTGCATCCCCCGATGGCCGAAATCCGACGGTCCTGAGGCCGGATCAGATCACCGGTGACACCGGCCTCAGCCGGCGATCAGTTCCAGCGACCGTCCGAGCAGCTCGACCGGATCGGCACCGGCGGGACGGTCCAGCCAGTGGATCCGCTCGTCCCGGCGGAACCAGGACTCCTGGCGGCGGGCGAACCGCCTGGTGGCCCGGACGGTCTCGGCACGCGCCTCGTCCTCGGTGCACTCGCCGGCGAAGTGGTCCAGCACCTGCTGGTACCCGAGCGCCCGGCTGGCCGTACGGCCCTCGCGCAGCCCGAGCTTCTCCAGCTCCCGTACTTCGTCAAGGAGTCCGGCCGCCCACATCCGGTCAACCCGCAGCGCGATCCGTTCGTCCAACTCGGGACGCGGCACCCGGACCCCGATCTGCACCGTCTCGTACACCGACCGGTGGCCCGGCAGACTGGCCGTGAACGGGCGGCCGGTGATCTCGATGACCTCCAGCGCCCGGACGATCCGGCGGCCGTTGCTCGGCAGGATCGCCCCGGCGGCGACCGGGTCGAGCTCGGCGAGCCGGCGGTGCAGCGGACCGGATCCGTGCTCGTCCAGCTGCTGCTCCAGCCTGGCCCGCACCCCGGCGTCGGTGCCCGGGAACTCCATCTCGTCGATCGCCGCCCGGACGTACAGCCCCGAGCCGCCGACCAGCACCGGGGTCCGTCCGGCCGCGAGCAGCCGGTCGATCTCGACCCGGGCGAGGCGCTGGTACTCGGCGACGCTGGCGGCCTCGGTGACCTCCCAGACGTCCAGCAGGTGGTGCGGAACGCCGCCGCGCTCGGCCTCGGTGAGTTTGGCCGTCCCGATGTCCATGCCCCGGTACAGCTGCATGGAGTCGGTGTTGATCACCTCGCCGTCGAGGCTGCGGGCGATGGCGACCGCCAGGTCCGACTTTCCGGCGGCGGTCGCGCCGACCACGGAGACGACGCGGGGAGGATTGACACGGGAGCTGCTCACGGTCCAAGTCTCGCAAAGTCGGCCGGGACACCGTGCGCCGGTACTGGAGATCGTTCCGGAGAACAACGAGGGTGTCCCCGACGTTGAACCTTTCGGAACAGCCGACCCACCAGGAGAGCGAGACTGCCATGGGCCTGATGGACACCCTCAAGAGCAGGGCCGACGAGCTCAAGGAGAAGGCCAGCGAGCTCGCGGGCAAGCACAACGAGACGATCGACCACATGGTGGAGAAGGCCGGCGAGGCCGTCGACAAGGCGACCAAGCACAGGTACACCGACAAGATCGAGCACGGCACGGCCAAGACGAAGGAGGTCGTGGACAGCTTCGCCGCCAAGCCCAAGGGCGAGTCCTCCGCGGAGGAGAACCGGCCGCCGGCCGGCTGACCGCTTCCGGTCGTGGACCGGCCCCGTGCGGTCAGCCGGTCAGCCCCGGTGCGGTACGGCCCCGGGCGCGGCGGTCAGCGCCAGGACGCCACGAAGTAGCCGACCCCGTACGGCGCTTCGGCGTACCGCAGCCGCCCGCCGAGCCCGGCGTCCTCGGCTGCTCCCGCCAGGACCTGCCAGGGCGCGCGGCCGTCCGCCAGCAGCTCGGCAGCGAGCTTCGGGTCGAGGGCGGTCAGCGCCTCGGTGTCGGCGGCACCCAGGGCGCGGGCGGCGTCCGCGTCGAAGCCCTCGGCGCGCTCGTCCAGATAGCCGGGTGCCTTGACCGAACGGCAGGCGCTGCCGTCGCCCAGCACCAGCAGGCCCACCCGGTCCGCGAGGTCGGCCAGGCCCTTGCCCAGGCTCAGCATCCGGGCGGGCGGGGCGTCGGCGGGCACCGCGCAGGCGTGTGTGGGCAGCGCGGCACCGGCCTCGGTCAGCAGCCAGGCGCCGAGCGTCAGCGAGGGGGCGAGCGGCGGTCCGTCGACGCCGCCGGAGGGCAGCCGGACGGCCAGGTCCACGCCGTACCGGTGGAACGAGCCCGCGCCGCCCTCGGTCCAGACCTCTGCCCGCGGGCCGGTCCCGACCACCACCAGCAGCTCGGCCCCGGAGTCGAGCAGCTCCCGCACCGCCTCCGCGCAGGCGGTGCGCAGCGCGTCCAGTTCGGGCGCGGCACCGGCGGCCACCTCCGGTGCGAGCATCGGGGGGCAGGGGCAGACGGCAGCGGCAACCAGCATGTCGATCACTCTAGACCGCGACCGCATGCACCGAGGGGCGCGGTCGGCGAACCGCGCCCCTCGACAGCCGTCCTACGGACGCCTCAGCAAAAATCAGCAGGTGCTGCACCCACCGCTGGGCGCGGCCGGTGCGGCCGGCACACCGATCGTGGGCAGACCGAGCATCACCCCGGCCGGCTTCGCCGCCGGCGCGGCCTGCCGCTTCTCCCACGCGTCCCCCGCCCGGGTGCGGCGCACGGAGAGCACCGGCCCCTCGGCGAGCAGGTGGTGCGGGGCCGCGTAGCTGATCTCGACCGTGACCATGTCACCGGGCCGTACCGGCTCCGCCGGCCGGGTGAAGTGCACCAGCCGGTTGTCGGGGGCGCGGCCGGAGAGCCGGTCGGTCTTGTCGTCCTTCTTGCCCTCGCCCTCGGCGACCAGGATCTCCAGGGTGCGGCCGACCTGCTTCTTGTTCTCCTCCCAGGAGATCTCCTCCTGGAGTGCGATCAGCCGGTCGTAGCGCGCCTGCACCACGGCCTTGGGGATCTGGTTCTCCATCTCGGCGGCTGGGGTGCCGGGCCGCTTGGAGTACTGGAAGGTGAAGGCGTTGGTGAACCGGGCCTCGCGGACCACGTGCAGGGTCTGCTCGAAGTCCTCCTCGGTCTCACCGGGGAAGCCCACGATGATGTCGGTCGAGATCGCGGCGTCCGGCATCGCCTCGCGGACTGATCTGATGATCCCGAGGAAGCGCTCCTGCCGGTAGGAACGGCGCATCGCCCGCAGCACGGTGTCCGAGCCGGACTGCAGCGGCATGTGCAGCTGGTGCATCACGTTCGGGGTCTCGGCCATCGCGGCGATCACGTCGTCGGTGAAGTCGCGCGGGTGCGGCGAGGTGAAGCGGACCCGCTCCAGGCCCTCGATCTGCCCGCAGGCGCGCAACAGCTTGGAGAACGCCTCCCGGTCGCCCAGGTCGGAGCCGTACGCGTTGACGTTCTGGCCGAGCAGGGTGACCTCGACGACGCCCTCGGCGACCAGCGCCTCGATCTCGGCGAGGATGTCGCCGGGACGGCGGTCCTCCTCCTTGCCGCGCAGCGCGGGCACGATGCAGAAGGTGCAGGTGTTGTTGCAACCGACCGAGATGGCGACCCAGGCGGCGTAGGCGGACTCGCGGCGGGTGGGCAGCGTGGAGGGGAAGGTCTCCAGCGACTCCAGGATCTCGACCTGGGCCTTCTTCTCCACCGCCGCGCGCTCCAGCAGCGCGGGCAGGTGGCCGATGTTGTGGGTGCCGAAGACCACGTCGACCCACGGTGCCTTCTGCACGATGGAGTCGCGGTCCTTCTGCGCCAGGCAGCCGCCGACGGCGATCTGCATGCCCCTGTGGCGGCTCTTGACGGGCGCCAGCTGGCCGAGGTTGCCGTACAACTTGTTGTCGGCGTTCTCGCGCACCGCGCAGGTGTTGAAGACGACCAGGTCAGGGTCGCCACCGCCCTGCTCGGCCTTGACGTATCCGGCGTCCTCCAGCAGTCCGGCGAGGCGCTCGGAGTCGTGGACGTTCATCTGGCAGCCGTACGTGACGACCTTGTAGCTCTTCGGTTCCTGGCTCGTACCCACGGACCCAAGGGTACGAGACCGCAGTCCACCCGCGTGAACCTCTCCCGATCATGGCCCAGTCCTGGCAGGATCCCCCGCATGACTTTCGCGCCGGGCACCGTGCTGCGCGTGGTGGCCCGCAGCCGGCTCGGCCGGGCGGCCGCCGCGCTGCTGCTGGTCGTCGGCGCGCTGGCGGGCTGGTGGCTGGCCTCGGCTGACGGCGACGTCTACCCGGGCGGCTCGCCCAGACTCGCGACTGGTGTGCCGCGCGGGGTCTACGACAACTACGGGCTGCTGCTGCACGACTACCTGGGCACGCACCTGCCCGCGCTGAAGCTGCAGCTGGACAACTCCGAGGGCTCGGTCGACAACCTGGAGCGGGTGCTCTCCGGCCGGGACGCCTTCGCGATAGCGACCGCCGACGCGGTCGCCGAGTACCAGGGACCGCAGAAGTCCCGGCTGCGGGCCATCGCCCGGCTGTACGACGACTACCTGCAGCTGGTCGTCCCGGCCGACTCACCGGTGCACCGGGCGGCGGACTTGCGCGGGCGGCGGGTGAGCGTCGGCCAGAGCCTGTCCGGCGTGAACCTGGTGACCAGACGGCTGCTGGCCGGAGCCGGTCTGGATCCGGACCACGACATCCACCCGGTCATGCTCGGCGTCGGCGACGCCGCCGACCAGCTGAAGGCAGGCAAGCTGGACGCCTTCTTCTGGTCCGGCGGGCTGCCGACCTCCGCGCTCGCCGACCTGTCGGAGCAGTTCCCGATCCGGATCGTGCCGCTCGGCGACCTGGCCGAGTCGGTGCACCAGCAGGAGGGCGGCGGCACCGACGCCTACCGAGCCGCGACCATTCCGCCCGACGCCTATCCCAAGGCGAAGAACGGCGACGCGGCGGTGCCCACGCTCGCAGTGCCCAACCTCCTGGTGACCAGGGACGACGTCGACCCCCGCCTGGTGCAGGACCTGACCAGGGCGGTGATCGACAGCCGCGACGTGATCGGCGCCAAGGTGCACGCCGCCCAGCTGGTCGATCTGCGCACCGCCGTCTACACCGCCCCGCTCCCCCTCCACGAGGGCGCCCGCCGCTACTACACCTCGGTCAAACCCTGAGGCTGCCGCGGTTGCGGGGCTCCCCAGGGCCGCTCGTCGAGGAGGCCGCTCCCCCGCTCGCCCGGCGGCTCAGCCGTCGCCCTTGGGCACCGCGAGCGTCACCTCCAGGCCCGTCGGCTCGGCCGGGGCGAAGTCGAGTGAGCCGCCGCCCGCCAGCAGCAGGGTCCGGGCGATCGAGAGGCCGAGCCCGGAGCCGTCGATGTTCTGGTGCCGGGGACTGCGCCAGAAGCGGTCGCCCACCCTGGCCAACTCCTCCTCGGTCAGCCCGGGGCCCGCGTCGGTGACGGTCACCGCGACCTCGCGCTTGCCCGTCACGATCCGCAGCCCGATCCGGCCCTCGTCCGGGGTGAACTTGAGCGCGTTGTCCAGCACCGCGTCCAGCGCGCTGCCGAACCCGATCGGATCGGCCAGCCCGACCGCCGACGGCGGCCCCTCCCACTCCAGCCGCTGCCCGCGCTGACCTGCGACCGGACGCCAGGCGTCGATCCTGGCCAGCACCAGGGCGGTGAGGTCGACCTGCTCGGGCTCCGGGCGGGCGTGTTCGGCGGTGGCCAGGCCCAGCAGGTCGTCGAGCACCCGGGCCAGCCTGACACCCTCCTCCCGGACCTGGCCGAGCTCCTCCTCGTGTCCCTCGGGCAGTTCCAGGCCGAGCAGCTCGACCCGCAGCAGCAGAGCGGCGAGCGGGTTGCGCAGCTGGTGCGAGGCGTCCGCGACGAAGGCCCGCTGCTGGTCCAGGGCGAGCACCACGTTGTCCGCCATGTGATTGAACGAGCGTGCCAGCCGCCGGAGTTCGGGCGGGCCCGCACTGGCCGCGACCCGTGCGTTCATCCGTCCGGTGGCGATGTCGTGGGTGGCCCGGTCCAGGGTGCGGACCGGGTGCAGCACCCAGCTGGTGAGGCGCACCGCCAGCAGTACGGCCACGATCATCGCCAGCGCCTCGCCCGCGCCGAGCACCAGCCAGTGGTGCAGGATCCTGGCCCGCAGCGGTCCGGTCGGGGAGTCGGTGAGCACCACGGCGACCACGTCGCCGTCCCGGACCACGGGAGTGGCCACGGTGAGGGTCCGCTCCGGGGTCCACGGCCAGACCTGCGGCGGGTTGTGACTGCGGCGCCCGTCCAGGGCCTCCTGGAACGCCTGCCGGCCCGGGCCGGTGTCCGGTACCCGCCAGCCCTCCGGCGCGCTGGCCGCGGTGGCGCCGCTGCGCTGGAAGATCCCGATCCGGATCCCGTACAGGCCGTGGTAGCGCTCCGCCTCGACGGCCAGCGCGTTGCGGCGGCCGGGGTCGCCCGGGTCGGGCGTCGAGTCGCCCTTCATCGCGGTGTCCACCCCGAGGTAGCCCTGGGTGGGCAGGTCCTGGGCGAAGCGGGCCGCGTCGTCGAGCCGGTCGACCACCACCGTGCTCTGCTCGGCGGCCGCGATGAACACCGCGAGCGGGACCCCCAGGGCCGCCAGCACGCAGGCCATCAGGGAGAGCAGGATGCCGAGCAGACGGTTGCGCACGAGAGGTCAGCGCCCCGAGTCCGGGCCGGCGGGGTCGGTCCGGGGCTGCTCGGCGATCAGCCGGTAGCCCACACCGCGGACGGCCTCGACCAGTCCGGGCAGGCCGAGCTTGTTGCGCAGCGAACCGATGTGCACCTCCAGGGTGCGGCCGTTGCCCTCCCAGCCGCTGCGCCAGACCTCGCTGAAGATCTGCTCCCGCCGGTAGACCACGCCGGGGCTCTGGGAGAGCAGCGCCAGCAGGTCGAACTCCTTGCGGGTGAGCGGTACGTCGCGACCGTCCACACTGACCCGGCGGCGCTCCCGGTCGATCGAGATGCCTCGGGACTCCAGCGGGCCGGGCTGGGCGGGCTGGTCGCCCGGCTCGCTCCCGGCGCCCGTGGCCGGCCAGCGCCGTACCACCGCGTGGATCCGGGCGAGCAGTTCGCCCATGTCGTAGGGCTTGGTGACGTAGTCGTCGGCACCGAGGTTGAGGCCGTGGATCCGCGAGCGGACGTCGGCCCGCGCGGTCACCATGATCACCGGGACGCCGCTGTGCGCCCGGATCCGGCTGCACACCTCGAAGCCGTCCCGGTCGGGCAGCCCGAGGTCGAGCAGGACCACCCGGTACGGCTCGTTGCCGTCGGGCACCAGTGCGTCCAGCGCCTCGTGCCCGCTGCGGGCATGGCGGACCTGGAAGCCGTGCCTACCGAGCACGGCGACCAGCGCGGCGGCGACCCGTTCGTCGTCCTCGACGAGCAGCAGGCGCACCTCCTGCCTCCTTTCCGTGGTCTGTCCGGTGAGGGATCGGTCCGGATTTGGCCCGGTCCTTGCGGAGTATGGTCGAGTCCGCCGGGTCCTGTCATCAGGCCACCGCCGTCCGATCGTTCGCGCACGGCCACTCCCACCCGCAACCGCCGGGCGTACAGCGGGCCCCGCCCCCGCTCCGACCCCGTCACGTGGCCGGATCGTGATGCTCAAGTTCCCCTCAGATCGGCTGACATGACATCGTCGACGCTTCTAGGGTCTGCCCAACCGGGGGCCGTCGGGCTCCGCCGGCTCACCGGCCCCCGGCGCAGACGACACCAGCACCAGCACCGCAGCCCGGGGGTCGCCCGGGTCGGACCCGAGGGAGCAAGGCGCGATGACCGAGACCACCGGCACCGACTCCCGTCCCGACCCGCTGGTCGTACTGAGCGGTGTCAACAAGCACTACGGGGCGCTGCACGTGCTCCAGGACATCGACCTGGAGATCGCCCGGGGCGAGGTGGTGGTGCTGATCGGCCCGTCCGGCTCGGGGAAGTCGACCCTGTGCCGGACGATCAACCGGCTGGAGACCATCGACTCCGGCACCATCACCGTGGACGGCCGGCCGCTGCCCGCCGAGGGGCGGGAACTGGCCAAGCTGCGGGCCGAAGTCGGAATGGTGTTCCAGAGTTTCAATCTCTTCGCACACAAGACCGTGCTGGAGAACGTGGTGCTCGCCCAGGTCAAGGTCCGCGGGATCCCGAAGGCCGAGGCCGAGCAGACCGCGCGCGAGCTGCTGGAGCGGGTCGGAGTGGGCGCGCAGGCCGAGAAGTTCCCCGCCCAGCTCTCCGGCGGCCAGCAGCAGCGGGTGGCGATCGCCCGCGCACTGGCCATGAAGCCCAAGGTGATGCTCTTCGACGAGCCCACCTCGGCCCTCGACCCCGAGATGGTCAACGAGGTGCTGGAGGTGATGCGTTCGCTCGCAGCCGAGGGCATGACGATGGTCGTGGTGACGCACGAGATGGGATTCGCCCGCTCCGCCGCCAAGCGCGTGCTGTTCATGGCGGACGGACGGATCGTCGAACAGAACACCCCCGAGGCGTTCTTCACCGCGCCGCGCACCGACCGGGCCAAGGACTTCCTTTCGAAGATCCTGCACCACTGAGGCCAGAACTGATCTAGCGTCTGACCCGATTCCGTTGGAACCGGGCCCGAGGGCGTGCCCGGACTCCGCCGGAACGGTTGGCGCGCGGGCACCGCGCCAGGAACCCTTCAGCCCAGCGGCCCGGTTGACCGTGGCCAAGACCGAGGAGAGCAAAGCCTCATGAGGACCCGTCGCACCATCGCCGCCGCCATGTCGGTACTCGCGCTGACCGCCGTCGCGGCCTGCGGCAAGAGCGGATCCCCCAGTGACAACGCGGCCGGCGGCAGCGCCGCCCCGAAGCCCCCCACGTACCAGGTGAAGACCGACGTCAAGCTGGACGGCTCGAAGACCTTCGACACGGCCAAGAAGCGCGGCCACCTGGTCGTCGGTGCCAAGTCCGACCAGCCCTTCCTCGGCTTCGAGGACCTCGCGGCCGGCTCCGGCGCCAGCGCCCGCTCGGGCTTCGACATCGAGATCGCCAGAATGGTCGCCGCCGACCTCGGCTTCGATCCGAACAAGATCGAGTGGCAGACGATCGCCTCGGCCAACCGCGAGAACGCCATCTCCCACGGCCAGATCGACTTCTACGTCGGCACCTACACCATCAACGCCCCTCGCAAGGAGCAGGTCTCCTTCGCCGGCCCCTACCTGGTTGCCGGCCAGGACCTGCTGGTCGCGAAGGACAACACCGCGATCACCGGCCCCGAGTCGGTCAAGGACAAGCCCGTCTGCACCGTCACCGGCTCCACCTCGATCAAGAACATCGAGCCGTACGGCGCCAAGATCACCCAGTACGAGACCTACTCGCAGTGCGTGGACAAGCTGATGACCGGCGAGGTCGCCGCGGTCACCACCGACGACGCGATCCTCAAGGGCTACGCCGCGAAGAACCCCGACAAGCTCAAGGTGGTCGGCAAGCCCTTCACCAAGGAGCCTTACGGAGTCGGCCTGGCCAAGGACGACTCCGTCCTGCGCAACGCGATCAGCGACGCGCTCAAGGCCCACGAGGACAACGGCGACTGGAAGAAGGCGTACGACGCCACCCTCGGCCTTTCCGGCGCCGCGGCCCCGGCCGTCCCGGCCCTGGAACGCTACTGAGGCCCGGGCCTGACACGCCGACAGTTCTGACCACCTGACAGCCCCTTTGATCGAGAGGAGGGCCGCCGGCATGGGCATACTCTTCGAGGACGGCAACTTCGCGCTGTTCCGCGCCGGATTCCTGCAGACGGTCGAGCTCAGCGCACTGAGCGCGCTGCTCGCACTGCTGCTCGGCACCCTGCTGGCGGCCTTCCGGGTCTCCCCCGTCCCGGCCCTGCGTGTCTTCGGCACCGTCTGGGTCAACGTCTTCCGCAACACCCCGCTGACACTGCTGTTCTTCGCGGTGGCCTTCGGGCTCCCCCGGCTGGACGTCCACTTCTCCAGCTTCGTGTTCGCGGTGATCGCACTCGGCTCGTACACCGCCAGCTTCGTCTGCGAGGTGCTGCGCTCCGGCATCAACACCGTGCCGCTCGGGCAGGCCGAGGCCGCCCGCAGCCTGGGCATGAACTTCGGCCAGACCCTCGGTCTGATAGTGCTGCCACAGGCGGCCCGCTCGGTGCTGGGTCCCATGAGCAGCGTCTTCATCGCCCTGCCCAGGAACTCCGCCGTGGCCGGCGCGTTCAGTGTCTCCGAGCTCTTCAGCGTGCAGGGGACCCTCACCGAGCGCGGCTACAACATCCTCGCGATCTTCTTCTGGCTGGCCGCCGCCTACCTGCTGGTGAGCGCCGTGGTCGCCGTGAGCTTCCGTCTCCTGGAGACCCGACTGGCGGTGGCCCGATGAGCAGCGCCCCTACCTCGACCGTCCTCTACGACACCCCCGGTCCCCGCGCAAGGGCGCGCTACCGCGCCTTCGGGGTGCTCTCGCTGCTCGGCATCGCCGCCCTGCTCTGGTACGCGTACGACAGCCTGGCCAGCACCGGGCAGTTCGCCGCCGCGATGTGGGACCCGTTCCAGTACACCGCCATCCAGCAGCGGATCCTCGACGGCCTGCAGAGCACCCTGACCGCCTTCGGCCTGGCCGCCGTCCTCTCGCTGGCCCTGGGCTCGCTGCTGGCGGCCGGACGGCTCTCCGACCACAGGCCGCTGCGCGCGGCGGCCACGGCGATCGTGCAGTTCTTCCGCGCGATGCCGCTGCTGATCATGATCTTCGCGCTCTACCACTCGGTGTTCGCCACCTCGCCGCTCTGGGCGCTGGTCACCGGCCTGACCCTGTACAACGGCGCCGTCCAGGCCGAGATCATCCGCGGCGGCGTCAACGCGGTGCCGCGCGGCCAGGGCGAGGCCGCGTACGCGCTCGGCATGCGCAAGACCCAGGTGCTGTTCACCATCCTGGTGCCGCAGGCCGTCCGCTCGATGCTCCCGACGATCATCAGTCAGCTGGTGGTCACCCTCAAGGACACCTCGCTCGGCTTCCTCATCACCTACACCGAGCTGCTCTACGCCGGGAAGCTGATCGCCAGCAACACCTCCACCCCCAACGGCTACCCCTACATTCCGGTCACCATCGTGATCGGCGTGATCTACATCGGCATGTGCCTGGCCCTCACGGCGCTGGCCAAGTGGCTCGAGGCGCGCGGGCGCCGCGGCGCGAACCGGCGTACAACTGCCGCTGCTTGACGGACACCCAGGCGATCTGTTGCATTGCTCTTCGTGACAGCACCCGGGACCTCCTGCACCGCAGCCGACGCCGTGTCCTCCGTATGCCCCGTACACCCGGAGGTCCCGGCGCGCGCGGCGGCACCCGTGGGGGTCCGAGGCCGGACGGAGGTCCGCGCGTGGACCCCGTGATCGTGGTCGGCGCCGGACCGGTCGGACTGACGCTGGCACTCGCCCTGGCCCGGCACGAGGTGCCCAGCATCGTCCTGGACGAGGGCACGGGCGTGTGCCCGGAGGGGCCGCGCACCGTCGTCCTCGGCAGCGACAGCACCGCCCTGCTCACCCGCCTCGGCTACACCAGGGCCGCCTCCGACGCCGCCCGCTGGGACGCGTTCGGCATCTGGCGCCACCGCTCCGAGGTGCTGCGGCTGGACCTGGGCGCCGACCCGGTGCTCCACCTGCCGCAGCACCGTCTGCAGCGCGGCCTGCGCGACGCGGTCACCGCCACGCCGCTGATCCAGCTCACCCCGCTCAGCCGGGTACTGGAACTCGAACAGGACCAGGACGGCGTCAGCGTACGCACCCACCACACCCAGGACGGCACCAGCACCTGGTGGCGCGGCAGCCACCTGATCGGCTGCGACGGCGCCCGCTCCACCGTCCGCAAGCTGCTCAAGATCCGCTTCCCGGGCCGCCCGGCGGTGGACCGGCACGCCGTCGCCACCGTACGCGTCAATCTGCCGTTCCCCGGCGAGGCCCGGCTGCACCGCGAGCCGCCGTGGCGCGGCGACCGCGAGGCCTCCGCCCGCCCCCTGCCCGACGGCCTCTGGCGGCTCGACTGGCGACTGCCGCCCGGCCGCCCGGCACCCACCGCACCGGTCGACCCGCACGCCACCTGGCCCGGCATCGTCACCGGCGACACCCTGCTCGCCCGGGTCAAGTCCACGCTCACCGGCTGGTGCGGCGAACTGCCCCCGTACGAGCTGCTCGCCGCCGCCGACCACACCTACCAGCAGCGCCTCGCCGCCCGCTTCCGGGTCGGCCGCTGCTTCCTCGCCGGGGACGCCGCCCACCTGCACGGCGCGCTCGGCATGCAGAACCTGGTCGACGGACTGCGGGACGCCGACAACCTCGCCTGGCGGCTCGCCCTCGCCTGGCACCTTCCCCCAGCCGCCGGCTGGGGGGACCCCCCTCTCGCTTCGCTCACCGGCGGGCCGCAGCCCGGAGGCTCGCTGCTCGACGGGTACGAAGCCGAGCGGCGCGGCGCGGTCGGCGCCCGGCTGCGCGCGGTCGACCAGGCCATGCCGCTGCTGCGACCGCTGCGCGGCTGGCAGCACACCAGGCGGTCGCTGTTCACCGGCTCCTTCCGCAAGCACGCCCCGCTACTCGCCGATGGGCAGCTCGGCACCGGACGCTTCGGCGGCGCGCCCGCCTACCCGGCGGCGCCGTCCGGCGTACCCGGCCGGGTGCCGGTGCAGCGCGGGACCGGTCGCGGAACCACCCTCAGCGAGAACCTGCCCGCGACCGCACCCGGTGTGCTCGTCCCCGACGTTCCCGTCCTCACCACGGAAGGGGCCCCCGACTCGCTGCGGGCCAGGCTCGGGGCCGGATTCCTGCTGCTGCTGGTCGCTCCCGGCACCGCCGTGTGGGCCTCCCAGCACTGGCTGGGTGCCGGGATGATGCCCCAACTCGCCGAGGTGGCAGCAGCGTTGCCGGTACCCACCGAAGTCCTGGTCACCGAGCAGTACCCGGGCGCCGATCCGCACACCGTCCTGCTGATCCGTCCCGACGGCCATCTGGTCGGCACCACCCACGGCTGCCGTGGCGAGGACCTCCGGGCACTCGCCGACCGCGCCCGTGGCGGGCCGCCCTCGCTGGCCAGCGCCGGGAACTGACGCCCCGGGCGGCAGAGGCCAGGGGAAGGCCCTTGGCAGCGGGGAAGCCCCTCCGCTCGGCGCTGGGGTGAAGCCGTTCGGCTCTGGGGGCCGACTCTTCGGGGCAGCGGGAACGGCACGGATCGAAAGACACCGACGGTTGGCCGGGCTCCGGGCTCCGGGCTCCGGGCTCCGGGCTCCGGGCTCCGGGCTCCGGGCTCCGGGCTCCGGGCTCCGGGCTCCGGGCTCCGGGCTCCGGGCTCCGGGC